>CAZWZZ010000552.1:0-4951 GCA_964638395.1 uncultured Caldilineaceae bacterium | reverse complement strand
GGCGCAAACATCCACCTGTGGCGTGGGAGCCGGTTTCGGTTCCGGTTCAGGCTCAGGGGCGGGGGGTGGGGGTGGGGGTGGTTCCGGCGTAGGAGGTGGGGGCGGCGTTGGCTCCGGTTCCGGTTGGGGGTCCGGGGTGGGCGGGGGCGGTGGGGTCGGCTGCGGCGCGGGTGGTTCTTTGGCCTGGGGCACAGCCGGAATGATTAAGACCTGACCGACCCAGATGTGGCCGGGGCTGGGCAGGTTGTTGGCCTCCATAATCAGGGTGTAATTTTGCGGGTCGCCATACAGGTTATTGGCAATTCGTCCCAGACTATCCCCCTGTTGGACGGTGTAGGTCGTTATCTCGGCCGGTGTGCCACCCTCGCCATACTCATCGAGCAGTTCAACCACCACCTGCTCCAGCGTTTTGCCCTCCGTCTGCATCCGCTGGAGAGCAGCCTGATAGGTGGCATCATCGAGATTGATTGCAAAATTCCGTCGACTCATCGGTCTCTCCTGTGAAAATAGGGTTTAGGAGTTGGGAATTAGGGACAGGGTCAACGCCTATCCCCTGAGTCCTAACTCCTGAAATTCCATCTAATTTCTTATGAGTTACGCAGTTCACCACAAAATCCCCTCCCAGCCTCCCCCGCAGCGGGGGAGGAGCCAACTTCCCCCCGATTCGGGGGGATTGAGGGGGGTGAAATGCGGCAACTGCGTAAGTCCTATTTCTATCGTCGGTGCCGTTCCCTAGAGACGGCCACAACTTCTTTAATTTTGTCGGGGTCTCCCTAATCACAACTTTACAGGGTTAAGAAAATTATGTCAAACATTCGGTAAAAAATATGGGGATTTGCCCAACGCTGGTTTGTCACATACACTCAGGACCGTGAATTAAATAACTTCCGCATTTGAATTTGGGTAATTGGTAAATAGTAAGTGGTAATTGGCGCTTCAATCCCTAATTACAAATTACCAATTACGAATTACCCAACAGAACTGGGTAAGTTAATTAATTCTCATTCCTCAGCATCATTTGACATTGACGAGGTCCTTGATGAACAAACATTGGTATCGATTGATTGTTCCACTGGTCGGCGTCCTCATGGCGATGGCCGGACTATCCGGCTGTGGCAGCGCCGCCCCTACTGTCCCGCCCCCAACGGCTACGCTTGTTCCGATTTCGGAGAATGAAGTAGGGGCAGATAATGTGGCAAAAGATGAAGAGGCAACGATGGCGATAGAAGCCACCGCTTCTGGTGAACCCATTTTTTTTGGGTTCACCTACCAGCAAGCGGACGGCAATCGTCTGGTTTCCGGCCAAATCAACGCCCCACTGGCCCAACCGCTGGACATCCCGCTGGCCGGACAACCGGTCTGGCTGGTGGCGGTCCCCAATCCGGGGAACGAAGGGAGCGTCTGGGCCGCTGTGTTGACGGATGGTCAGGTACAAGCCTTTGCCGTGACCAACGGTGACTTTGAAGAAATCGGCCTCAACGTGAGCCAATTACCGCCGGGCATGCCGCCCCTGTTATACAGCGATGGCGCGAGGCCGCTCCTGGTCGAACCGCCCGCTGCCGCCTCGCCCACGACCCATCCGGTGTTGCTACCGGCTGGCCAGATAGCCTTCATCGACACTGACGGCGATTTGGTTTTTTTGGAAAACGGGGCGGAGACGGCCCGCCTGCCGCTCAACGCTTTGCCGGACGCCAGAATTTTGGTGGATGAGCAAGCCAGGCTGCTGCTGCTGACCAGCCCCACCGGGCGCTATGCCCACGCCGTCCTCGGCGACAGCCTCGAAGCGGCGAGCATCACCCTGATTGAAACCGATCCTACGCCTACCGTGGCCTTGACCATTCCCATTTCCGAACCGGCCGTCATCGAAGGCCTCGCTCCTATCTGGACCGATTTGAGCGGCGATGGCCAGCGGGAAATTATCGTCACCGTCAGCGATCCTGAGCAGGGGGCGCAACTGGTGGTTTTTAATGAAGCAGGCGAACAAATGGCTGCGGGACCGGCCATTGGTCAGGGCAATCGCTGGCGACACCAGATCGCGGTGGCTCCCAGCGGGCCTGATGGGGAATTGGAACTGATTGACGTTCACACTCCCCATCTCGGTCGTGTTACCGAATTTTTCCGATTAACGGACGATGCGCTCGATCTCGTTGCTCAATCTCAGGAAAATTACACCTCCCACTTTCTCGGATCGCGCAATCTGGATATGGCTGTCGCCGGGGATTTCGATAGGGACGGGCGGGTGGAGGTGTTGCTGCCCAACGCCGACGCCTCGGCGCTGGGCGCGATTCGGCGCACCGCCACCGGGGCGGAAGTGGTCTGGGTCTTGGGATTGCGGGGGGAAATGAGTACCAATCTGGCCACGACACCTCACGGACCGAACGGTTTCGCTATTGGCGTTGGTCTGACGGATAACTTGCTGCGGGTGTGGTGGCCGTAAGGGGGTTCACAGAGTTTTTTGTTGTGGAACGTGACCACGGGCAAAGCCAGCTTTGCGACTCCATCTGGCCACACCAGGCCGCAATTTTTAACAGGTTGCATCCATCTTGAGAGTGTGCTAAAATGCGGCTCAATCCACACCGACACAGTTTGTCACCCTAAGAAGCTGTTTTAAAAGTCTGAGCCGTGGGATAAACGACGGTAAGAGGCCCCCCCTAACCCCCCAGCGGGGGGAACTCGCTCGAGTAGTCGGTTTTGTCTCCCCCCTTTGGGGGGCTGGGGGGGCTTTTAAAACAGTCTCTAAGCAAAGTCGCCCAAACCCAGATCAACCGCCACACCGTGCCCCAACAACGTGTGGCGCTGACAGAAAGCACTTAGGGAGTTCCAGAAAAATAATGATCCCAAAAATCCGAGCTTGGGGTCAGTTGTCAGTAGTCAGTGGTCAGTTGCAAAGGACAAATGACCACTGACCACTGACTCATTATCCAACTTTGGGATCATTTAAATCTTGGAACTGCCTTACGCGGTTTGCATCCCGAGTCACCCTGAGCTTGTCGAAGGGCAGCTCGAGGGGTGCGACTGACGGGACCTGCACCCTTCGATACGGCTATCGCCTACTCAGGATACGTTTTGCGTCAGTCCCGTTTGATCTATTGCGAGAGGATTGATAGGATGACCCTGGCCCTAAACAAACAAACCAAAACCACACCCACTCTGACCCTGCCCAAATGGGTCAAATCGGTGGTGTATTTCTGCCTCATCGTCATCATTCTGGCCCTGTTGTGGGAAGGGTATAAGCTGCTGGCCGCGCCGGGTGGCTTGTATCTGATCGGCACAGGCCCGGTCAGGGTCGGGGAGGAGCGCGTCCCCGGCCCGCTGTGTGACAGCCTCGGCCTGTGTGAAATCGAGTTGCCCATCCGGGCCGATGACCGGGCTATGCCCCACGTCAAGGATATGGTCACCACCCTGTTCGAGCCGCCCCGTCGCAACTCCGAGGAGTTGTTGATCCAAATTCTCTTCCGGGCCTCCCTCTTTACCCTGATGGAGTCTTTTGTTGGGTTTCTGATCGGCGGCATCCTGGGCTTTTCGCTGGGCGTTCTGTTTGCCCACTCTAATATGCTGGAGCGGGGTTTGCTGCCCTACATCGTCGCCTCGCAGACGGTGCCGCTTATAGCCATCGCTCCGATGGTGGTCATTTGGTTGGGAGGCAACTGGCTGTCCGTGGCCGTCATCGCCGCCTATTTGACCTTCTTCCCGGTGACGATCAACACCCTGCGCGGCCTGCGCTCCCCGGCACCGACGGCGGTAGAGTTGATGCGCTCCTACGCCGCTACCCGTTGGGAAATCTTGTGGAAGTTGCGCGTCCCCGCCGCTCTGCCCTATATCTTCACCGCCCTGAAAATCTCGGCCACGGCCAGCGTCGTGGGGGCCATCATCGGCGAACTGCCCTCCGGCATTGCCCACGGGTTGGGCCGGGTCATCCTCAACTTCAACCAATATTACGCCACCGGCCCGGAAAAGCTGTGGGCCACCATTCTGTTCGCCTCGCTGACCGGGATGACTTTTTTCCTGATTGTCGTCATCCTCGAAAAAATCTTTGTCCGCCACCAGGTGACGGACGCGGGCTAAACAAAATTCAACCTCTCCCCAACCCTCTCCGATTTGGGGAGGGAGTCAGAGTTTCCCCCCGTGGCGGAGGAACTGAGAGGGCTACTGACAAGGAAAACCACGATGAGCCACCCTGTTGTTTCGATCCAAACCCTCAACAAAATCTTCGGCGAGGGGACGGACAATGAAGTGCATGCCCTGAAAGAGATTGATCTGACCATCGAGCCGAACGAATTTATCTCATTCATCGGGCCATCCGGCTGCGGAAAATCGACCCTGCTGCGGGTCATCGGCGATTTGGTGACGCCCTCATCGGGGAGCCTCAAGGTGAACGGCAAAAGCGCCCATCAGGCCCGGCTCGACCGGGATTACGGCATGATTTTTCAGGCGGCGACGCTGTACGATTGGCGGACCGTGGCCAAAAATGTGCAACTGCCGCTGGAGTTGATGAAATATCCCAAAGCGAAAAAAGAGGCTCGCACCCGGGAGATGCTCAATTTGGTGGAGTTGGGAGATTTTCAGAACCATTATCCCTGGCAACTGTCGGGCGGGATGCAGCAACGGGTGGCCATTGCCCGCGCCCTGGCCTTCGAGCCATCCATTCTGTTGATGGATGAGCCGTTTGGGGCGTTAGATGAGATGACGCGGGAGCGGCTCAACCTGGAACTGCTGGACATCTGGGCCAAAACCCAGACTACGGTCATCTTCGTCACCCACAGCATCACCGAGGCCGTCTTCCTCTCGACGCGGGTGATTGTGATGTCGGCCCGACCGGGACGCATCACCAATGACATCGAGATCGACCTGCCTCAGCCCCGCAACACCGATACCCGCGAGAATGTGCGCTTTTTCGAGTTGGAAACCGAACTCCGCGAGGCGCTCCGCAAGAGCGAACGGGAGGGGGCGT
>CAZWZZ010000551.1:0-4956 GCA_964638395.1 uncultured Caldilineaceae bacterium | reverse complement strand
GCTATTCAGCCTCAACGGTTGCTGTCCGCTGTCCGCTGTCGCCAGAAATTTGCGAGATCGACGCTATGGCCTCAAAAAGGGGGGCTTCCAAAACTCCGGAACCTTCCAGAACTTTTGGGCAGGACGAGCGAAACCGAAAAAATCCCGGCCTGGTCTGCCGGGGGCAGACCGCGTGGGGACCACAGCGGCGTAACAATCGGCAACAATCACGGTACATCAGCGTCCGGCCTTATGGCGACAATGCCCGCTTCGGCGAGCGGGTCGCGCTTCCTCACGGAGGGAGGGTGATGGGGTTTGAGTATCTGTCAGTCTTTATAGTAACACTTATAAGTGTTTTTGTCAAGAGTGGATTTTGGGCGGATAGTTACCGAACCTCCATCAGCGGGATTGAGCGGGGGGTGCGTAATGTGGCGCTGAGGAATATTGAGGCGCTGTCGCAGGCGTTGGAGGTCTCACTGGCTGAGTTGTTCAGGGGGCTATGAAGCGGCGCGAGGGAGAGGCTGATGGCCGCACTCACCCCAATACCACACCCCCGCCAAAATCGCCTAACAACGCCTCTCAAACAAAACGCCCCGCTCCCTGACAGCGGGGCGGGGCGGGGGCTTCGCACGGACTTGGCGTTCTGTCCGGGATCACCCCTGCGCTTGTACCCACTCGCGGACGTGGCGTAGCCAAACAGTGCGCTTCATTTGCTGGTTAGTTTCGACAAAGTCGGTCAGGGCCGCACCGGTTATGCCCGGTAGGGCGGCGCTTCGCGGAAAGTACCATAATTTCCAGCATCCCCCGATCATAAGCGAAGTGTGTGCCACTACTCTCCTGGTGTTCGGCCAGCAACCGTTGGTAGGTGTCCCAACTAACACCATTCAAAATAACCTTTTGCTCTATTTCTGCCGATGCCGGGCGCATTTCCGGCGGGGCGGTGATTGTTTGTAGGCTCATCCGTCACTCCTTAATTCGACAATGTCACATTCGCCCCCTAGCCCCCAGCGGGGGGAATTTCTGGCTTTGCTCCCCCCTTTGGGGGGCTGGGGGGGCTTTTCGGGGTCAGATTATGTTAAAATGCGGGTGCGGTAGGTCTCGACCGTCTTGGGGCTGAGGGCCAGGTGGTCGGCGGTCTGGGCGGCGGTGTATCCGAGAGCCAGAAATTGCAGCACCTCCCGCTCCCGCTCGCTCAGTTGCTCGTAAGCATCCGTTTCCGGCGTCTGCTCCAGGTAATCCTCGAGCAGCATGCGGGTGGCCGTGGGATAGAGAAAAGCCCCGCCGTCGGCCACCGTGCGGATGGCGTCGAGCAGTTCGGTATCGACGGTCGATTTGAGGACATAGCCGGCCCCGCCCGCTTTGAGAACCGGGAACAGATATTTTTCCTGGGCGTGAACCGTCAGGATCAGGATATGACACTCCGGCAGTTCGGCCCGGATACGGCGGGTGGCTTCCAGGCCGTCCAGCTCCGGCATCGAAATATCCATCACAATCACATCCGGGTCGAGGGTATGTGCCCGCTCGATGGCTTGCAGGCCATTCTCCGCCTCGCCGATGACGGTCATATCCGGCTCACTGTCGATGCAGCGCTTTCAGGCCGATGCGGACTACCATATGGTCATCAACCAGGAGGACGCGAATAGAAGACATAAGACTCCTTTGCTAAGATTAAGGAACTCTTAAATCGTTCAATGGCTTCTTTCACTTTTACCTGAGCCTCCTTCTTGAGGTTTTCTTACTTTACTTTACCTCAACTCGTTCGATTCAGTGTAATGCTCAAAAAAGTAATGCTCAAAAAAAAGGTCTTGACCTTTACTCATCCAACAGATAAACCGGCTCCTCGTAATACCGAATCTGGCCCCGGTCCAGCTTCTCCATAATCAACTGGTTCAGCCATTCGTTTTTCTCATTGAGCGGTTTGTCAGCCCTCAACGCTGACAAATCGGCGTTGATCCGCAGCACGCGGCCCGGAATAATGAAGCGGGTGATGCCGGCCGGCAAAACGCGCCCCACCTGGGCAATCTGCAAGACCTGTTTGACCGTGTATTCGGGAAAAATCACCAGGGCTGTCAAATCGACGAACTCTTTCCGGAGCTGGTTGATGTTGCTGTTGAGCGTCCGGGCTACCTCGTAGGCAGCAATGTAGGTCTCGGTCAACCTGTTTAGCGCATCCAGATGGTTGACCTCCGGGGCCGGCTGCACCAGGAAAATCTGGTCGGTGACGGTATGAATGTAGCACAGACTGTTATGTTCGACCATATCGCCCAATACGTTCTGGGGGCTGCTTTCGATGAGCGAAATTTCGGCGACGCCCTTTAACAGATCGAGAAGCGCCGCCGGTTCGACCTGGCGGATGGCGTGAAACCAGGTGTCCAGGCTGAGATGATTGCTATCGTCGATCACCTGCACGATGGCGTGGTCATACCCCAGTTGCTTGAGGGCCGAGGTCCGCGTCGCCCCATCCAACACGACATACCGCCCGCCCACATCCATCACCACCGGTGGGTTGACCAGCGTATCATCCGCTGCCAGCCGCTTGGCCAGCCGGGCCACGCGATGGGGATCGACGCTCTCGTGCGGAAAAATCTTGTCGAGAGAGACGACGTACAACGATAGCGGGTTCTCAAACGCCTCGCCCCGCAGGATGTCAATGATCTGGCGGGCGATGGTGATGGCGGCGGCTTGTTGGGCATCTTTGGTGCTGGCGGCGATGTGGGGCGTGGCGATGACCCGCTCGTGGCGAGCCAGGGCGTTGTTGGTGGCCGGCTCCTCGACAAAGACATCCAGGGCCGCCCCGCCAATCCGCCCCTCATCGAGCGCGGTCAGCAGAGCCTCCTCATCAACGACCGTGCCCCGGGCCGTGTTAATCAGACAGCCGGTCGGCTTCATCAGAGCCAACTGTTCCACCCCGATCAAATTTTCGGTCTCTGGTCGGGCCGGCACGTGCAGGGTTACAAAATCGGCCTGGCGCAGCAAATCGTTAAGATCGACCGCTTCGACACCCAGTTCCAGGTTCAGCTCCGGCGTGGGGCGGCGCTGGTTGACCAGGACCTTCATCCCAAAAGCCTGGGCCCGCAGGGCCACCTGCCGCCCGATGCGGCCAAAGCCGATGATGCCGAGCGTCTTGCCGGCCAGACCGGTTCCCATCAATTGGCTCTTCTCCCAACGCCCCTCTTTCAGGCTGACATCGGCCCGAGGCAGGTGGCGCACCAGAGCCAGCAGCAGGGCCAGCGTATGTTCGGCCACAGCCACGGTATTGGCATCCGGGCTGTTGACCACCTCGATGTTGCGCTGTTTGGCCGCCGCCACGTCGATGCTGTCCAGCCCCGCCCCGGCCCGGCCAATCACCTGCAAACGGCTGCCCCGCTCGATGGCCGCCGCCGTAATCTGGGTGGCGCTGCGGACGATGACCGCCTCATACGCCTCAATAATTTCTAACAATTCCTCTTGACTCAATTTTGGTTTAATATCGACCTCGGCATACTCTTGCAACATCTCCACCCCAACCGGGGCGATGGGATCACAAATCAAGACTCTCGGTTTTTGTTTGTTCGACGCCATCGTCTCGCTCCTCATTAAGCCGTGATATATTTATGGTCGATTAGATAGGTATCAATGGTGGCCAGCAGGGTCTCCATGTCCTCGGCGGACACGTGGCCCATATGGGCAATCCGAAAGGCTTTGCCCTTCAAGTCGCCGTAACCGTTGGAGATGACCATGCCCCGCGATTTGAGGAATTTGTTCAAATCCCCGATGTCAACATTGAGCGTATTGGCGATGTTGGAGACGGTCGGCGAATGGTAGCCTGCCTCAGAATACATCTTAAATCCCCGCTCGGCGGCCCAAGCCCGGGTCCGCTCGGCCAGGGCTTGGTGGCGGGCGAAGCGATTTTCAAAGCCTTCCTCGAAAATGTGGTTTAGCTCGACCCGCAGCGCCCGCAGCAGGGAGATGGCCGGGGTGGCCGGAGTCGTGCCCGTGCCCCGATTTAGATACTTTTCCAGAATCAGGAAGTCGAAATACCAGCCTCGCCCCTCGACCGTTTTGGCCTTTTCCAGGGTGCGGTCGCTGACGGCGGCGAAGGCCAGACCGGGCGGCACAGAGAGCGCCTTCTGGGAGGAGGTCAGCAGCACGTCCAGCCCCCACTCATCGAAGGGTAGCTTCATACCGGAGAAGGAGCTGACGGCGTCAATAAAAACGAGAACGTCGGGATATTTTTCCCGCATCAGGGCGGCGATGTCAGCGACGGGGGAGGCCACACCGGTGCTGGTTTCGTTGTGGGCGATGGTGATGGCTTCGACATCAGGCTGTTGGCTCAACACCGCATCGACCAACTCCGGTTTGACCGCCTGGCCCCACTCGACATCGACCCGCACGGCCTCCTTGGCGCAGCCGGTGGAGACCTGGTGCCAACGTTGGCTAAAGGCCCCGTTGACAAAGTTGACTACCCGTTTCTGCACGCCGTTGCGAATGGCCGCCTCTTGCAGGCCGCTGCCGGATGAGGCCAGGATATAGACCCGCTGCTCGGTGAAGTAAAGCTGTTTGAGTTTGGCCTCCACCTCGGCGAAGAGACTCTCGAATTCGGGGGTGCGGTGGCCAATCATTGCTTCGGTCTGGGCCGCGAGGACATCGGGCCGAACGTTGGTCGGGCCGGGGATAAAAAGAGAAGGATGTTTTTGGTTAGTCATCATTCATTTTCCTTAACAGACTAAGATGGATAGATTTTGACGCATCTGTAAAATGTGTACGGAGAGACCCTTTACGGTAGCGAAACCGCTTTCAGATAACCTTTCAGGGCAAAATCTTTAGGGTCTGGCACAACTCGGTTAACTCGGTTAGGGTGGGGATGTAGCTCGCCTCAACAACCATTGTCGCTGCCACGCTCCGACTATCGGACTATAAATTTAGCCGTCTCTAGTCAGTAGACCGCAGCATCTTGAGTAGACCGAGGTACGAGGTCGTATCGAAAGGTGCGGTTGC
>CAZWZZ010000550.1:0-4996 GCA_964638395.1 uncultured Caldilineaceae bacterium | reverse complement strand
CGATGGCCCCGGAGGTGAGTTCGTAAGCACCGGCCTCGGCCGGGGTGGGCGTGCCCCACGGAATGAACAGGGCGGGGTAGAGGTAGTAAGCGTTGAGAGCGATGGTCAGGAAAATGGCGACGAGCAATGAAGAATGAACAATGAAGAATGAAGAATGAATAATTAACAATGATTTTTTGGTTGGGGTGAAACGTGGCAGGTAAAAGGTGATTAATTGGAAGGCGGGGGCGGCCAGGAGGGTCGCACAGAAGAGAGCGGGACCGAGCATACGCCACGGAAATTCGGCCAGTTCCAGCAGGGGCACGGCCTCCCAAACCGGTTGGGAGGGTGGTACGGCTAGATAGGCATAGAGGGCCAGGCCGAAGGTGAAGAAGAGGGTATGAGCAATTGGTAATTGGTAATTGGTAATTGGTAATTGGTCGTCCGTTTGGCTACTGGTTACTGATGCGTGATGACTGTCTACGAATAACCATTTACTAACAACCGCTATCGCCAGGCCGACGATGCCGACGGCGGCCCAGATCAACTGGGGGAGGCCGAGGCTGAGGGGAAATTCGGGATTGATGGCGGTCAGGTCGAGGGGCAGGGGGGGCGAGACGATTTCGGCGAGGGAGATGAAATTTTCGCGGAAGTCGAAAAAGCCCTGGGTGATGCCTTCCAGTTTGATGTCGTGCCGCTCCCCGAAGGCGGGTAGCCAGAAGATAGCAGCCAGGCCGAGACCGAGGAATCCGCCGGCCAGGGTACGCAGGAAAGGGGAGCGGACGGCTTCGAGAAATCGGCGGGCATAGGCCGTTGTCTGTTGTCCGGTGTCCGGTGTCGATAGGTCTCGAGTTGAACGATAGGCGGTCAAGATGAGCAGAAAGAGCAGGTAAAGAGCCAGCAGAGGGGCGAAGAGCATGGCGCTGATGTTGTGGCTGAGGAGGAGCGCCGCCAGCGAGAGGGCCGAGGCGATCAGGTAGCGGGGGCGACCGTCGGTGATGAGGCCGTGGAAGGCCCAGAAAATCAGCGGGTAGCAGGCCAGCCCCAGGAATTGGCCGTAGTTGCCCTGGATGTAGGCTTCCCGCAGGCGGTAGGGAGCGTAGACGTAGACGGTCGCGGCCAGCAGGGCCGGGTAGGGACCGTAGACCCGCCGGGCAAAGAGAAACATCCCCCCGCTGTAACATAGAAAGGCCACCACCAGCACGGCCTTCATCGCCGCGTCGAGGGGCAGGCCGGTCAGATGAAACAGTTGGGTGGCCTGATAAAGCAGGGGTGGCGCGTAGCTAAAAATCGGCATCCCGTGGCCGAGGGCCAGGTCGGTTCCCCACCGTGGATAGAAATTTCCCTCGGCCCAGGCTTCGTTCAACTGTACCTGTCGCATCAGATGGACCGGCCCATCGGCGGTGTTGGGCAGCCCGGCGTGGGTCAGCAGCGGCATCACGGCAAACAGGGGCAAGATCAGGGCCAGCAGCAGGCCATAATCAAGATTGGCAATTTTGGATTTCAGATTTTGGATTTTGGATTCCAAACTTTATGGCTCCCAGGCTTTCTCACTCAATCGTGACCGTCGTCAACTGGACGAAATCCGCGCCGGAGGGCGTGACCAGGCGCTGTTGCGTGGCGCTGTCGTACAGGCCGACGATCAGGCGGTACGCGCCGGGAGCCACCCCGTCGAGCGGAATCGTGCGCCGGTCAAGAATCGTCTGGCCCGACAGCCAGGTCGAGGTCGGATAGGCTCCATCGAGCGGCGGACGGTCGAAACCGATCACCAAATTGTGGTTCATATCGAGCAATTGGGCAAAAATAGTGTAGTCCCGTTGGAGCGGCTGTTCGGTGCGCCAGGCCAGCCTAAAGTTGAGGCTAGTCGTTGTCACATTATCAACCTGAAACCCTTTCAATTGAAGCTGATCTGCCTGATGGCGAAACGTGACTGCTACCGGCTCGACCGGCGGCTCCGGCGGGGCGGCAGGGCGAATATTGATGATGGCCAGGGTAACGGTATCGCCGCTCCCGTCGGCCAGGGGCAGCCGTTGCCCGTCCCGATCAGGGTCGATCAACCCGGCCCGGAGGGCGTAAGCGTGCGGCGGCGCCTCGAGCGGCACGGTCAGGTCATGTTCATCCCGCACATAGCGGGCCGTATCCCAATGGAAGGTGGGCATATTGCTCTCGGTGGTCACATCGCCGGGGGTGTAGTTGGTGGAACCGGCCAGGGTCGTCCCCGTATCGAGGCGATCCAGATGAACGAAGGGCTGTAAATTGACCGGCAACGGGGCCTCATCCGTCTCCCAATAGAGAACGACCGGCAGATAATCGCCGGGATCAACAACCTCCCGCTCAAGCTGGTAGCCGACCAGCCGGATGCCCAACTCGAACGGCACATCGACCCTCTCCGTCGCCGGAATGATCTGCTCGGCGGGGGAACGAATAGTGAAGAGTGGTCGCAGCAGCGGTTTGATGACGAAGGCGGCGGTCAAGGCAATGACGATCAGGAGCAGCAGGGCAAAGGCGCGGCGGAGCGGTGGGGCAGCGAAATTTTCGGACCCACCTGGCTGTGCTTGCCCTTTTCGATACGCCGCGCTACTCAAGAGCATACGCCCCTCGCCGCACCCCTCGATACGACCTCGTTGCCCTCGGTCTACTCGGGACGCTGTGCCTGATCCTTGTCGATTGGATAAATCGCTGGCGGTTTTTGGGGCGCTACTCAGAATGCCGGCCTCACCCTTTGCCCCCTGCGCCTCGGCGTCCCGGCGTTTGAGCCAGAGCCACACACCAACAATGCCGGCCACGGCCACTCCACTGAGGGCCAGCGACAGCAGCCGGAGCGGGGTTTCACCGAAGCGAACCAGCAGGGTGTGTTCGCCGGCGGGAATGTCGAGCCGCATCAGGCCGGTGTCGGGATCGGCCCGGATCGGGAGCGGCTGGTCATCGAGCCAGGCTCGCCAGCCGGGGTAATTATAATGAAAGAGACGCAGGCTGAACGGAGTGGATGTCTCCAGGCGATACTGATAGGTGATGGCGTTCTGCTTGAGCAGCGTGGCCCGCGCCCCGGCGGGTAGGCTCGTCTCGTCGAGACGGGCTGGGTACGCCCCGGCCATAAACGCCTCGACCAGCGGCGAGGTCGTCGGCACGCGGGGCACGGTACGGGGCAGATATTCACCCAGCGTGGTCGTGCCGACCGATTGGGAGCGACGCTCATAGTCGATCTGGTCGGCAATGGAGACCTGGCCGTATTGGGCAAAGGGCGTAACCGGATAGAGGAGCGGCCCCACGGCCCAAATTTGGAGGAGGATGAGCGGGATTGTCAGCCAGGCCCGGCTTTTGGAGGGCAGCCACAGCAGCGCCGCCCCGGCTAACACCGCCAGGCCCAAATTGGCCAATCCCAACATCCGCCACGGAAATTCGGCCACCTGCAAAATGCTGACCATCTCCCAGAGCGGGCGGGAGAGAGGCAGGCTCATCAGAGCGCCGGTGGCGGCGGTTAGGGCGAAGAAGAGGAGGGGGATGAGGAGATTGGGGAGTGGAGATTGGGAGATTGGAGATTGGGAGATGGGGAGAGTGGGAGATGGGGAGGTTGGGGAGTGAGGATTGGAGATTAGGGGAGTGGGAGATTGGGGAGTGGGGGATGGAGAATAATTAGTGGTAGTTTGACCGTAGCCACTGACGACGGACAAATGACGACGGACAAATGACGACGGACGCAGGATGAGCCACAGACCGATCAAGAGGCCCAGAGCCGCCAAGACCAGAGTGACGGGGCCAAGCGACAGCGGCACGTAGGGATTGGCGGCGCGGGCGTCGAGGGGTTCGATCCAGGCGATGAGTTCGCTCCAATGGGGATAGCGAATGAAAAAGGGACTCTTTTCGATATAAACGTCGGCCTGGGCGCGGGTCTCGAACCGTTCGATGAAGGCCGGTAGCCAGGAGAAGGCGGACAGGAGCAGACCGAGGGGGATGATGAGAAGAAGATGGAAGATTGGAAGGGTGGAAGGGTGGAAGGGTGGAAAAGTATCCAATTTTCCATAGCAGGTTTTTATCAGAAGTAGGATAAAAAGGCCGAGAACGGGCGTGAAGACGAGGGCGTGGAAGAGGTGGCTAAGGATGATGGCCGCGTAGCAGGCGGCGGCCAGAACGCTCCAGCCCCAGCGACCGCTGCGAGCAGCGCGGAGGGCGGCCCACAGCGGCCAGGGAAAGAGACCGATGGCCAGGAATTGGGGAATGTTACCACCGTAGAGCAGCGCCTCGCGCAGGGCGAAGGGGGCGAAGGCATAGGCCACCGCCGCCACCAGACCGGCAGCCACGCTCCGCAGCAAATCACGGGCCAGGAGGTACATCCCCACTGCGTACAGCAGTATGGTCAGGATAACCACGGCCTTGAGGGCGCTTTCCAACGTCACTCCCATAAGATGGAACAAGACCCCCAGCAGATAGGGTAGCGGCGGCGCGAAGACAAAAAGTGGATAGCCGTAGCCAAAGGCCAGGTTCGGCGCCCAGCGGGGGACGATGACGCCAGGCACCCAGGCCTGTTTGTACTCCATCGTCCGGTAGAGATGAATGGCGTAATCCGCCGCCGTCGGCAGGCCGGGCCGGAGGAGGCTGTGAATGATGAGCAGGGTTAGCAGGGCAGCGATAACCAGGCCGAGGTCGAGACGGCGCAGATAATCGGTTGTGAGACGCGAAGCGTGAACCGTAAAACGTGAAACAGACTGCATACTCTACCTGACAGTTGACATCGAACACTCAAAAGGACGGAGAACTATACCATAAGTTGCGGTCAGGTTCAAAGTAAACGTATCCAATTTTATTGCTCCCCCCAAATCGCTGTTTGCAACCGACCATCTGGGGGATTTCTCGGCTTTGAGCCTCAAATGACACACCTGCTGAGTCAATGTCATTAAGTTAAGCGGGTAGCATCCTGAGTAAACCGGAGCGTAGCGAAGGTTGTATCGAAGGGTGCGGCTCAGACGACGATTCGAGGCCAACCCGCACCCCTCGATACGGTTTCGCTACGCTCACCTAC
>CAZWZZ010000549.1:0-5003 GCA_964638395.1 uncultured Caldilineaceae bacterium | reverse complement strand
GTCGGCAGTTGGTCGGCGGGGATATCCAGCGTGCGGATGGGGAAGGGTATGACAATCCCTTCTTCATTGAAGCGGCGGTGCAGCCGCTTGATGAATTCGTGCTTGAGTCGGAATTGGTCGAAGTATCTTCCCGCTCGCAGAAAGACATTGAAATTGATGCTGGAGTCGGCAAAGGCGTTGTAGCGGACAAATGGCGGGTCGGTCGGCGTCTGGCCGTTGATCTCGGCCATAATCTTGTGGGCTTCCTCCAGCGTGACCCGCTCGACGTGGGCCAGGTCACTTTTGTAATGGACCCCAACCGCCACCGAAAAGGCCAGTTCCGGCTCCGGAAGGGCGTAATTGATGATCTCAGCCTCGGTCATGACCTTGTTCGGTACCACAATCACGTTGTTGGCGAATTGCTGGATCATCGTCACGTCCCACTGGATATCCCGCACATACCCTTCAATACCGGACGGCAGCCGGACCCAGTCGCCCGGCGTCAGTCGCTCTGAAAGGGTTAACGAGACGCCGCTGACCAGGTTGTTGAGCGGTTCCTGAAAAACCACCGTCAGGCTGGTGATACCGCCCACAATCGTCAATAACAACACGACAAAGGAGAGGTCGAACATATAGCCAAGAATGACCACCATCACCACCAGCAAGCCCACGCCGGCTAACAGATTATTGAGCAACGAGACCGAGGCGGAGGGCGTGGTGGCCGTTAATATCCTGAGCAGGCCGTTGACGAGCCGGACGATAAAAATAGTAACGGATACCCACAGCAGCATTTGGATGAAACCCGGCGGCGGTTGCCAGCCGCTGATGGCCTTGATTAATTGCAGGCCCGAGGGCACGATGCCCAGTAAGACCGTCCAGAAGAGCAGCAGCCAGATCATGGCGTTGAGAATAGCGGAGAGCCAGGTATACTCTCTGGACAAGGCCCAGCGTCGGCCAAAGCGCAGCAGGACTTCGAGGAGGACACCCAGCAGCAGCAGACTGACGACGCTAATCAGGGATTGGGTTAGATTCAGACTGCGGATGGCATCAAATTCTTCAACCATTGGCATTCCTTATGGCGGTTTACGGGGCGCTACTCAGGCATTTGCAAAACCACATTCGAGCGTTGCTGCGGCTTGGGTAGCGGAGGCCGGGCTGGCGTCTGCTGACGCTTCGCCGGTTGCCGTCCGTGACACTGCTTGACCTTGCGCCCGCTGCCGCAGGGGCAGGGATCGTTGCGACCGGTCAGGGCCAGGGCCGCGTTCAATTTGGCCTCTTCTGCCGCCAAAATCTGCATCACTTCCGCCGCCGGACGACCGTGCCGGATTAGATACGTCATAATCTGGGCCGGATGAGCGATGTGATGGAAGAAATGCTTAAGGCCGGCGCACAGATAGTTCAACCCCGGTTCTCCAGCCGGAGTAGTCAGAAAGCGGTTCTTGGGACATTCGCCGTGACAGGCGAAACGGACATCACAATCGAGGCAATATTGGGGCAGCGTGTCCCGCTTATCCGCCCCAAACTTCAGTTGTTGGGGCGAGGCCACCAGCTCAATCATATGCTCATCCTGAATGTTACCCAGGTGGTAGTTCGGCTCCACAAAATGGTCACAGGCGTACAGGTCGCCGTTATGTTCGATGGCCAACCCCTGGCCGCAGGTTTCGTTGAAAACGCACATCCCGGATGACTCCAGGCCCACCCAGTTGCGAACCGTTGCCTCAAAGGTTTGGACGTAGACCAGCCCGACGTCGTACCGGACCCACTCGTCGAAAATGGCGCTCAAGAAATGCCCAAACTGCTCCGGCAAGACCGAGCGGTCAGAAACGGTATTCCCCTCCTGGTAGAGGGTCAGGCCGTTCTCGTTTATCCGCTCAACGACCGGGATGAACTGCATCCAGTCGGTACCGGCCTCGTCCCGCAAAAATTTATACACCTCTAGCGGGTAGTCGGCGTTGACCCGGTTGACCGTGGTCAGCAGGTTGTACTCGACGCCGTGCTTTTGCAGCAGGCGCAGGCCGCGCATGACCTTGTCAAACGTTGGCCGCCCGCCTTTATCGACCCGGTAGACATCGTGCAGTACTCGTGGCCCATCGAGGCTGAGGCCGATCAAGAAGTTGTGTTCTTTGAAAAATTCGCACCACTCGTCATCGAGCAGGGTGCCGTTGGTCTGCAAGGTGTTCAAAAAGGTCATCCCCGGCCGCCGATATTTTTCTTCAAGGGCCAGCGCTTTGCGGTAGAAATCGAGGCCCATCAGGGTCGGTTCGCCCCCCTGCCAGGCCACCGTCACCTGATCCATCCGATGGGACTCGATCAGTTGCCGGATGTACTGCTCCAGCAGCTCGTCACTCATGCGGAATTTGCTGCCGGGATAGAGCAGTTCTTTGTCCAAAAAGAAACAGTAGGCGCAATCCAGGTTGCAGATGGCCCCGGTCGGTTTGGCCAGCAGATGGAAGGCCGGCGGGGCATTGTCGGGCAGGATCAACTCGATGTTTTGTTTGGTTTGCAGACCATTTGTGTTGGTCATTCTTTGTTTCCTCCTGAAAAATAGTAAACAGTCGCTTTATGCGCCGGGCAGATCTATCGTGGACTTCACCACCATGACCGGACAGGTTGCCTGGCGGACGATAACTTCCGCCACACTGCCCAGCACCGCCCGCGGGAGACCCTGCCGACCGACGGTCGCCACCACGATTAGGTCAACATTCTGGGCCTGGACCACGTTGACGATGGTCTCGGCTGCCGGACCACTCTGTAATAGCCGGACGGCGTCAGGCGCTTCTTCGTCGCCGAGCGCTTCCAGCTTGCGCTTCAGCATCTCCGGTTGGCGCAGTTCCGGCAGACTGGTAACCATACCAAAGGCAGATCGCTCCGGCATCACGTGTAGGATGACCAGTTGCACGCCCAAACGTTCAGCCAGCGCAAACGCGGCTTGCTCGGCCGCTTGCGACTTTTCGGTTAAATCGGTGGCCAGTAATATTTTGGGCTCTCTGAGATTTTTTGTGGTGAGGGCATCCTTATGCCCGCTCCCGCATTGGGATGCGGTCGCTACCCCATAAAAGCTCATAGAGCCATATTTTGTTGGCGAACATACGTCTCTCCTACCTCACTCATCTACTGAACTTATTGATTCGCGTTGGAGCAGCGAATCCTCCGAGAAAACCCCTTCCTCACGGAGGCGGGTCGTCGTCTGTAGCGCCAGGGCCGTCAGCGGCACGGCCAGCACCATTAGCATGACGCCCCCCACGACACCGGCTGCCAGCGTCACCAGGAACACGACCAGCGGATGCAAATCGAGCGACGCGCCCAAGGCCCACGAGGTGACGGCGCTCTGCAATACCCCGTTGGAGACGGTCACGGCTAAGGCGATAATCAGCGCGGCCTCGGGTCCTCCGCTACTAAAAGCGATGATGACGGCAAACGCTCCGGCAATGTAGGCCCCCAGATAGGGGATAAAAGAGGTGAAAAAGTACAGAACCAGGATCGACCCTACCAGAGGGACATCGAGGATAATCAGAGGAACCGCCACCACGGCTGCCGTAATCACCGCCGTTAGGGCCGTGCCCTGGAAATAGAGACGGATGGAGCGGCTGGCATCGGCCACAATCGCCGTACTGGTTTCCAGGTTCAGGCTGAACTGCCGGGCCAGCCAAGCCTCCAGGACCGGTCCATCCCGCAGAATAAAGAAGAGGATGAACAAAGCAAAATAGGCCCCAATGAGCAAGCCCACGACGCTCAAAAGGGAGATGCTCAGGAGACCGATGATGCCCTGGAGCAGCGTACTCAAGGAGTCATTGGCCAAAGCCCGGATGGCGTCGAGCGTCTCCGGCCGGATCGGGAGCTGTAATAACCAGGCCCGGAGGTCGGCCCACCCGGCTTCAAGCTGACGGAGGATCTCAGGTCCCTGGTCAATAATGCCCCGGACCACGATCACGATCAGGGCAACGGTTCCCAATAAAACTAACAGTAGGGTCAAGACCGTGCCGATTGTCCGGGACACCCCTCGCCGTTCCAACAGATCGACCACCGGCCTGAAAACGATGCCGATGACCACGGCCACCAAGAGCGGCGTTACAATCGAGTTTAGGGTGGCCACGGCGCTCAAGATAACGCCGGCAGCGAATACCAGCCCTAAAAAGAGCCAGCCCACGACTCCCACTCGGCGCAGCCAGTAGGGCGCGCTCCGGGCAAAGTCACTACGAGGATGGGTGGTCATAAAAGATGCCTCTCCAATTAATCATAATCAGTAGACCGCAATCGCATCCTGAGTAAACCGAAGAATGAGGTTGTATCGAAGGGTGCTGCGGTCTACTGATAATCCCTTTTATCTAAGACCTGCCGCAGGGCCTCCTCAGCCTCCGGCGGCAAGCTGGTCTGATAGACCGTGCCCTGGTAAGGCTTTAGCAAGGCCAGCGCCGTCTCAGGGTCTGCGGCTTCTCGCAGCAGGAGAAAGAGGGCCGAACTGTCCGGCTCTAAGGCGTCGGTCAGATTCTTGATAAAATCTTTGTCAATCCCGGTCTTGGCCAGCGATCCCACCAACGCGCCCCCGGCCGTCCCCACAACCAATCCACCAATCGGGCCGCCAAACAAAAAACCGAGCAATATGCCCAGCAGCCCCCCGCCGACGGCCCCGCTCTTCGTGCCCGGATTCATCTCATTCTCGAGGTGGACCTTGCCATCAGCCTTTTTGACCACGACCGCCGCATCATCCAGGCTAATCAGGCCCTGACCCTCCGCCTCACTCAAGGTTTGGCGAACGATCTCGGCTTCATCAACGTTGTTAAAAATGATGGTGATCAAGTTGGACACTTGCGTTCTCCCTTGGCCATAGCGCCAGCTCGTGTATAGTCTCAGTAGATTCAATTTTCGCTCAAAGGGAATTGCCAACTCCCCGTTTTGGCTCGGATTTGGCAATCCGAGCCGAGCAATTTAGATATCTGTTAATGTCATTAGTTTTTCGCCACCGTCCGGTCGTCTGCCTGGTCAAGAACACGGATCTACAGGATGTAACGGATTTTGACTGATTA
>CAZWZZ010000548.1:0-5016 GCA_964638395.1 uncultured Caldilineaceae bacterium | reverse complement strand
ACTGGCTTTGCGCTATCCACGACGGTGTGCAGAGCTACCCTGTTACGAAGTGCCCCGCTCAATCGTCGTCAACCGCTCCCGGTGGGGATGGAGCCGCTCCCGCAGACGCTCGATGATCCGGTCGGGTTGCATGGGGCCGCAGGTGAAGATATCTATCGTGGCCAGCCCTTCTTCGGGCCAGGTGTGGACGCTGATATGGGATTCGGCTAACAAGAGAAAGCCGGTGACGCCATAGGGGGAAAATTGGTGAAACTGTTGCGCGATGATGGTGGCCCCGCTCTCCTCGGCGGCCTGCACCAAGAGGTCGCTCCACCACTGCGTATATTTGAGAGGCGCACTGTCTTCCACCCACACATCATACAGCAGATGCCGCCGGGCTAATTCCACCGCTGCCACCCCTGCTGGTAATAAGACAGAATAATCTGATTATCCAGGGTGTTGACCCGTGTCTCCACTTCGGCGGTATCGCTGTCGAAGATGAAACTGGCCGCCAGCAGATCGGGGGTCAGGTAGCGGGTCGGGACCAGCGGCGTGTAGCGGGCCGGGTCGATGGGATGCTCGGCGGCCAGGAAGAAGCCCCAATCGCCAAAAGAGGGGACATAAAAATGGTAGGGCCAGACATCGAGGCCCACATCCCCGGCGGTACGGACAATGGACCAGTAGGTTTTGCGGGCAAAATAGGGGGAGGTGGCCTGGGAGGCCACGATGCCCCCTGTGGCCAGATGACGCCGCACCAGCTTGTAAAATTCGCGGCTGTAGAGCTTGCCCAGGCTTTCGTTGTTGGGGTCCGGCAGGTCGATCAGAATGACGCCGAAGGTTTCGGCGGTTTCGGCCAGGTAGGTGAAGGCATCCTGGTTGATTACCTCCAGGCGGGGGTCACGGAGCGAGTCCTCGTTGAGGGCCACCAGGGGGGGGAACGTGCGGGCCAGGTCGGTGATGGCCGGATCGAGATCAACCAGCACCACACGGGCTACATCCTCATATTTCAAGACCTCGCGGGCCACCAGGCCATCCCCCCCGCCCAGAATCAACACCGACTCGCGGGAACGGGTCAGGCTCATCGCCGGGTGGGTCAGCGGCTCGTGGTACCGGTACTCATCCTGGGCGCTAAATTGCAGGTTGCCATCCAGATAGAGCCGGACATCCTCGCCCCAACGAGTCATCACAATGCGTTGGTAAGGGGTTTGGCGGGCGTAGATGATCTCATCCTCATACAACCGCTGTTCAAAAAAAGAGGTCAACTGCACCGACCAGATAGCCCCGGCCGACAGGAGTAGAATGAAGCCGCCGCTCAGGAGAAACAGAGGGCGGCGACCGGGGAGCCGGTCCCGGAAAATCCAAATGTTGAGGAGGACGACCGCCATATTCAACAGGCCGGTGGCAAACGAGGTTTTGAGCAGCCCCAGTTGGGGCAGCAGCACCAGAGGGAACAGAAGCGAGGCCAGCAGTGCCCCCAGATAATCAACGGCTAAGACATTGGCCAGAGTATCTTTGACCGTTCCCCACCCCCCCAGCAGACGAGTGAGAAGGGGGATTTCCATCCCGATCAGACCCCCAATCAACAGGATCAAGAGGGTCATGGCCACGTAGTAGAGGGAGCTGGTGGCAAAGACGGCATAGAGCAGGGCCGCCGCGAAGCCGCCGACCAGCCCCACCGCCATTTCGACCAGGATGAACCAGCCCAGCAGCGAGTCGGTGATCCGGCGAGAGGCAAAAGAGCCGATCCCCATCGCGCTCATAAACAGCCCAATCGTCACCGAAAAGTGGGTCACGCTGTTGCCGAAGAGATAGGAGGAGAGGGTCCCGATAATCAGTTCGTAGATTAGGCCACAGATGGCAATGATAAAGACCGTGACCAGCAGCGTTGTCGAGTGGCGGGGCGTCAACGGCTTAGACAATTGTTTACATTTCCCAATTTGTTACGATAACATCACCGCCGCGACCACGATGGCAATCCCGATGAAGACCCCGGCTAACATAATGCCGATGGCGACATTCTGATCTTCGACCAGTTCGTGTTGTAAACTTAAACCGGCAATTTTATCGAAGGCAAAGTAGCCGGCGACACACAGGACAATGCCGATGGCCCCGTAGAGGATGGTGGAAATAATCAACCAGATCGATAAGTCGGCTGCTTCCGGGCCAGTCTGGGCCTGAGCCAGGCCGGGTGATACAAAGGTGGTCATTAACCATAGTGCCAGAATTTTGCGTTTCATGATGTTCCCTCAACGTTAATCAGATTGTATGATCGAACTGCCAATAAGGCGCTTGGCGCTCAGGCTGGCGAAGATAAAGGTCAACACCAGGCAAATTACCATAAAAATAACAAAGTAGCGACTCAACCAGACCCCCTGCACAATGGTAACAGTCACCGGCAGGGAGGGGACGGTGGCTTCGGCCATCGACAACTCAAACGTATAGGCGCCGGCCTCGTCCGGCTTGAACAGGTAACTGGCCTCCAGGTCACTCTCGCGCCAGGGGCCGTCGCTATCCCGCCCCGCCTCATCCCAAAACTCGGCGGCGAACAGGAAATGCTCATTTTCAGCCGGGTCGCGGGCCGAAACACCAACCACCGCCCAGTTGTTAACCGGCAAGCCGCCGGCCTGTAACGAGACCTGGTGAACCAGGTTCGGTTCCGTAATCTCAATCGGGCCGATTGTTTGTTCGCTGCTCTCCCCCTGCACCATCTGCACCTGCTCGGTGACCAGGGAGGTGCCGGTGGCCCACGTGCCGGGAATGGCGCAACAGCTAAACAGGGCCAGGAAGCCGCAGACCACGGCTAACACTTTGTAGGCCCTGTTCCACTCGGAGGCTTGCTGCGACTTTTGGGCCAGGTCATCCCGCCCAAAAGCGGTCCACACCTCGGCGTCCGGCATGGTGGTCCCGGCGAATAGCTCTAACGCTTCGGCGGTATACTCGACGCTGTAGCGGGCCTGACCCCGGCGGGCCTCCAGATAAGCCACCTGGTCGCCCACCGTGCCTTGCCAGGTCAACTCCCCATCCAGAGCAATCAGGCGGGCCGGGCTGCGCTCCTCCACCCGGACGGT
Organism: uncultured Caldilineaceae bacterium; assembly: GCA_964638395.1. Lineage (GTDB taxonomy): Bacteria > Chloroflexota > Anaerolineae > 4572-78 > J111 > CAZWZZ01. The sequence goes on along the minus strand of CAZWZZ010000548.1, from coordinate 1,969 downwards.
CCCGCCCGGAACCGGCAGCGAGGTAGCCGTGAGGGGATCGAAGGGGGCCAGCGGCGTAATCCGTTGCTGGAAGACGAACCCCTCGTCGGGATCGTAGCTCAACCAGCGATACTCACCTTTCGCCGAGACCAACAGCCACTCATCCCAGCGCCAGCGATCCTCATCATCCCAGCCCTCGTAGCGAGTCCAGCCGATGACCTGGTAATGCTCCCCTTTGAAGTCCCCTTCCATTCCCAACTTGATGGGAACCACCGGTTTTGGCTTCTTATCGGTTTGACCGATGACGGCGGCCTGCGCCTGGGTCAAATCGAGGACGCTGCCGCAGTAGCTACAGACCAATGTTTTGACACCCTGGCCACCCCGTACATCGAGCTGACCATCGCAGTGGGGACATTTCAATATCTCCAACTCGATCTCGGACGACTGGCCGGGCTGGATACGTTTGTATTGGGACGAGGCGGCGGGCGCACTTTCTGGCTCGGCGGCCCCTTCCGAGCCGGGGCCGGCCTGCATCTCGGCCAATTGGTCGGCGGCCCAGCGATTATCCGGGTTGATCTGCACGACCCGGTGCAAACATTCGGCCCGTTGGCCCGGCTCCTCCACGACCCGGGCCAGCCACATCCAGGCTTCCTCATTGTCGGGATCGGCCTGAATGACCCGGTTCAAGAGCCGTTGGGCCGGTTCAGTCCGTCCCCGCCGGGCTGCCCGAATACCTTTCTGGAGGGCGTCCTTAATCTGTGGTTCACTCATTCTGGAAATAATCCACCGGAGCTAGAAATAGAAATTTGGTCACTATTCAGCAGACATCCACACCGACCATTTTAGCGCGGGGATTAGGAGATTTGGGGATTTTATTAAAAATTTATCTCCAAATCCCCAAATCCCCGCTATGCAATCGCTGTTTTTAGGGCAACGGCTGAACAGTTGGGAAAATTGATTACTTGCCCGTGCCGGGACCGCCGCCGCCGACAACGACGCCGCCCACGCTGCCGGTGCGGATATGGCGGGGGCCAACCTGTTGGATGCCGACGCCCCAATATGAAAAAAGTCCACACAGGATCAGGTTGAAGGTCAGCAGGCCGATAACAGCCGCCGTAATGAGCCAGACTGTGGTGCGTGATGTCATAGATTACCAATCCTCTTCGTCGATGACCAGCTCGGACGGCTCGACGGAGCGCCCAATCAAGAACTCGATCTCGTCCGTCGTATATTCGAGGCTGACTTGCTCCTGGCCGCTGTTGCCGTCCACATATTTGACCTCTTCCCCGGGCAGGATGGTGAAGGCCAGTTGTCCCTCGCCACCGACGATGTTGGCCTCCCCCTTTTCGGTGATGAACACCTCACGCGGGCCAATTTTGACCACACTGCCGACCCGCACCTTTTCAAAAGGGGGAACCGGCACGGTCAAGGTCTCTTTGTGGTAGAGGGTGTATTCCCCTTCATCCTCCACCAGCCAGCCGGGTTCGTCATTGTCAAAGGTCAAGAACCACTCGTTCCACACCCCGGCGTCATACTGGTAGCGCAACCGGCCAATCACCTGAAATCTTTGGCCGGCCAACGCGCCGGTCGCATCCAGATAGAGCAGCGACGGCAGATCCGTCAACTTGGCCGTCCGCCCGGTCGGGTCGAGACCGGTATCTTTGACCAACATCACGTGGTCACAAAAATCGCAAGTGACCATCTTGACAAAACGGTTTTGAATATCCAGGGGCGCGCCGCAGGAAGGACAACTCAGATTTTTCATGGAGACCTCGTTTTTCTGTATGGGGTGGTCTTTCATCCAATTATAGTCGAGGGCGGGGGGATGGTCAATCTTTCGTTTTTCGGAAGATTTGGAAGGTTGGCAACGGCTAATCGGCCAACCTTCCAAATTTGATGAGGCAAACAATATTATTTGGCCTCGGAAGAGTGGCTCATCTGATCGAGCCGTTTTTCCAACCGGATCAAATGTTGGATGATGTGCCCAATG
>CAZWZZ010000547.1:0-5026 GCA_964638395.1 uncultured Caldilineaceae bacterium | reverse complement strand
GGCCCAATTCCACAACCGCCAGATTTTAGAACCGCTTGGCCCCAAAGTGCAGGCCAGCGATAAGCTGCAAGAGGCCGATTTTTTCGACATCGCCCTCGATGCCTTCCGGGATAGCAGCGGGACGCTGGTTTGCATCCCCCAAAACATCTCCAGCCAGGTAGTCTACTACAACAAAGACCTCTTCGATGCCGCCGGTCTGCCCTACCCGGCCGGGGATTGGAGCTGGGAGGAGTTTCGGCAAACGGCCATCGCCCTGACCCGGCCCGATACCGATAACGATGGCGAGCCGGACCAATACGGCCTCGGCCTGGAGCCGGAGTTGATCCGTATGGCCCCCTTCATCTGGCAAAACGGCGGCGATCTGGTCGATGACCCGGCCCAACCGACGCAGTTGATCCTTGAGTCGCCCGCGGCGCAGGAAGCGATGGCGTTTGTGGTCAGTCTGGCCCAGGATGACGGGGTGGTGCCAAACAGTACCGCCGAAGCCATTGAGGCTCAGGAGTTACGCTTCTACGACGGCAACATCGGGATGTACATCAACAGCCGCCGCATCGTGCCCGTTATGCGTGAAGTTGCCGCCTTCAACTGGGATGTCGCCCCGCTGCCTCAGGGCAAACAGACGGCCAGCATCCTCCACAGCGATGGCTACTGTCTGGCCGACGCCTCCTCCGTCAAAGAGGCGGCCTGGACCTTTATCGAGTTTGCGATGAGTGAGGCCGGCCAAAAACCGGCAGCCCACCTGGGCCGCACCGTGCCCTCCCTGAAGCGGGTGGCCGAAAGTCCGGTCTTTCTCGATCCCAACCAGGCCCCGGCCAACGCCCAGGTCTGGCTGGATGCCGTCCCGGCTATTCGCCTGCTGCCCCGCCTCCAAAATTGGGTGGTCATCGAGCGGGTGGCCAGCATCGAGTTTGAGCGGGCTTATATGGGCCATACGTCCTTGGCGGGGGCTGTGGAGTCTATTCAAGACCAATCTGAGGAGGATTTTATTCCGTTGCAGTAACTCTCATTGCGTTTCTCTCGTCCCCTCCCGGCGCGTGGCCTTGGCTACCACCTCCCACTCCTGCCAAAAATAACGCTGCCCGACCAGAAAAATAACTACCACCGGCAAAGTCAACATCACCGCTCCGGCCATTAATACCGGCCAGCGGATGGGGTCCAGTTGGGCCAGGAAGCGGAGGCCGACCGGCAGGGTCATCTGATCTTCGGAGCGGAGGTAGAGCAGGGGATCGGTGAAGTTGCCCCAAAAGAGGACGAAACTCAAGATGGCCACGCCGGCGGCAGTGTTGGCCGACAGGGGCAGGGCGATGTGCCACCACAACTGCCAGGGAGAGGCTCCCTCCAGCCGGGCCGCCTCGAACAGGGCCGGGGCGAGGCGGCGAAAGGTCCAGTAGAAAAGCAGCACCGAGAAGGGCGTGCCGCCGATGAGGGCCGGGGCGATCAGGGGCCAGGGGGTATCAACCCAGCCCAACGCCTTGAACAGGGGAAAGCGGGCCAGCCACAGGGCCGTCGGCGGGGCCAGCAAGGCCGCCAGCGACAGCCAGATCATCAGCTTCTGCACCCGCTCCGGCAGTTGGGTCAGCGCAAAACCGGCCAGCGAAGCCACGAGCAGGGTCAACGGCACGGCGATGACCACCACCCGCAGCGAGTTGAAGGCAAAGCGGCCCATCGGCACCAGCGTCGAGGCGGTCACGTAGTTGCCCAGCGTGGGCCGGAAGCTCTCCGAGGCTTGCCAGACCACGGATAGCGGTTGGTAATCGGGCCACAGCGAGGCAATGAGCAGCCACAGCACCGGGCACAGGAAAGGCAGGGCCAGCAGGAGCGGATACGCACCACGTAATACGTAATACGTAATACGTAATGCGTAGTGCGTAGTACGTAGTGCATTATCGTCAATGGGTGACAGGTTTTGGGGCGTTTTAATAGGCATCGCTGTGTTGCCACCGCCGGCCGAGGAAATATTGGAGACCGATGACGACGACGGTGATGAGGTACATCGTCCAGACCACCGTAGCGGCGTAGCCAAAGCGGAAATCATCAAAGGCCAGGAAATAGGTGTAGAGGGGTAAAAATAGGGTAGCGTAGCCGGGGCCACCTTTGGTCACGATCAGAGAGGGCACGAAGTTGGCTTGCAGGGTGATGATGATGTCGCGGGCGGTCAGCAGCAGCAGCCGGGGCAGCAGGAGCGGCAGCGTCACGTGGCGAAAGCGAGCGAACGTGCCCGCCCCGTCGATGGCGGCCGCTTCATACAGGTGGCGGGGGATGTCGTTCAGGGAGGCGATCATAATAATGAAGCCCTCCCCTAACTGCCAGGCGGCCATCAACACCAGCGCCAGGAGCGCGGGCCACGGCTCGGCCACCCAGGCCGGGGTGGGCAGGTTGACCGCGCCCAGCAGCAGGTTGATCGGCCCGAAGCGGGGGTTGAGGGCCACCAACCAGATCAAGGCATAGGCCACATCGGGAATGACGGTCGGCACATAAACCGCCGTCCGGGCCGCGTCAAGGGTTTTGCCCCGCCGTTGGAGCAGGAGGGCCAACAGAAAAGCCCCCACAATTCGCAGCAGAACGGCCAGCCCCACATAGAGCAACGTATTGCTCAGCGCCACCCAGAAGAGGCGATCCCCCACCAGCCGCTCGATATTGACCAGACCGGCCCATTCCGGCGGGGTCAGGGCATCGTAGCGGGTGAAGGCAAACACGACGGAGAGCAGGGCCGGCAGCAGCACCAACCCCACCAACCCCACCAGATAGGGCAGCAGCATCACATACAGGGCCAAATGGCGTTTGAGATGGGTCATTGTGGGGGGTATCATACCACTCGCCTGAAAATAGAGGCAAATGGACCCCTCACTTTAAGCCTGTTGCACCCCGGTCAAAGCCACCAACGCCTGTTCGGCGCTGGCCGGGTCGTGGTAATGGATGGCCTGCATACCGACCCCTCTGGCCCCTTCGACATTTTCGATGAAATCATCGACGAACACGGCCTCGTGGACGGCCACGCCGACGTTCTTAGCGGCGATGTGGTAAATGTCCGGCGCGGGTTTGGCCAGGCCCACTTCGGCGGAGATGGTCACACCGTCAAAATGATGGAGGAAGGGGTAGGTCTCGCGCCACAGGCGGCGGGCGTCGTCGCTATAATTGCTCAACAGGCCGAGGCGATACCCGGCCTGACCGAGCCGCCGGATGTAGGCCAGCAGCGGCTCGTTGAGGGCATCCCCGGCAAAGAAATCGTGGCGCATCGCGGCCAACTCTGCCCCGTTCAGGCCAAAGTGGTCACCGAGCCATTGCCAATGGGCCGCCGCACTCTTCCGGCCCACCTCCGCCTGCTGTCCCGACTCGCTGCGGAAGACGAAATTCTCAAAATCCCACGAGTCCATCCCAAAGCGAGCCGCCCACTTTTCCCGACCGGCCCGGCTGTGGGTGCGAATGAGAACGCCGCCGACATCGAAGATTATGGCTTTGAGCATAGGGTACCCTTTTTTCGGTACAAGGCTTTGGCTTAGACCGCTTCTTTGACGGGCGATTCATCACCGGCGCTGACTTTTTGAGCCATCGACCGGGCCAGGCTCATAATCGCCTTGGCCGCCGGCGAACCGGAGTCTTGCTGGATAACGGTCACGCCTTTGTTGGTGGCAGTCTGCATCCGAGGATCGTGGGGAATGGGGTAGGAATGGGAAATTTGGAGGGCCTTTTCTATCTTCGAGGCCGGGACCCCGCCGCTGATCGTGGCGTGGTTCATCACAATGTCGATCCGATCAGCGGGAATTTCCAGTTGGCTGGTCAGGTCGAGAAACAGTTTGGCATTTTTGATGGCCGGCAGCTCCGGCCCGGTCACGAGCAACAGGTAATCCACATTATCCAGAACCGTTAATGCCCGTTCATTCAACTGCTTTTCCATATCGACGATGACCAGACTAAACTTCTTTTTGAGTTCCCGGATCATCGTCGCCAACATCGGGGGCGTCACCGACTCGGCGACCTCCGGTTGGGTGGGGGCCAGCAGCACTTTTAGCCCGGAGTTGTGGGCCAACAAAAGTTCCGGCAACAGTTCGGCATCGATCTGTCCATCGTGAATGCTATCGACCATCGTCCGGCTCGGTTGAATATTGAGATGGACCGAGACATCCCCAAATTGAAGGTCGGTGTCGATCAGAGCCACATCCCCCTGAAGCTGCTGTAAAGCGGTGGCCAGGTTGACGGCCAGGCTGGAGGTGCCAATGCCCCCTTTGGCGCTGTAGATACCGATGACCGAACCACCACTCCGCACCGCCTCCGGCTCCTGGGTCTTGCTTTGGGTAACGGTCGCTTGCCCGCCGCCCCCCTTTTCCAGGGCTTCCAATTGACGATAAACCGGCAGGCCAATCTGGTAGACGCGGCGGATACAGCTAATCAATTCATCGGCGGTAAAGGGTTTCGGTTGGAAATCTCTGGCCCCGGCGGCCATCGCTCGCTTCATATAATCCCGTTCGGCCTGGACCGACATAATGATGACCTGGCTGTAGGGGGTTTTCACCGACATTTTTTCCGTGGCGGTGATGCCGTCCATATCGGGCATATTGATGTCCATCAACACGATATGGGGTTTCAGATCCTCCGCCATATCGATCCCCTGCTGGCCGTTGATGGCCTGGCCGATGACCTCCATATCCTGCTCAAAATAGAGCAAGCGACCAACATTTTCGCGGGTTCCGACGTTGTCATCAACGATCAAAATGCGGATTTTTTCACCCGTTTCTTCGGGCTGCTCCATCTGGGCGATGGGCATAGCGGGAGGGGCGGCTGGGACAGGCGGCGTTGGTTTGGATCGAGCGGGCGAAGATTTGGCAGCTTTGGCCGTTCCATTATCCTGCGCCTGGATCGGTTGAGCAGCAGGCGAGGGGGCTTTGCCTGTTTCAGCGGGTTTCTTTTCTTCGAGGGCCGCTCTGCTATCCCCCTCCACAGCCTCGTCGCCCCGGCGTCTCATAAAAAACCAGCCAACTACGCCGGCAATGAGCAACAGGGCCACAAAGCCTACAGCACCGATAATTAT
>CAZWZZ010000546.1:0-5027 GCA_964638395.1 uncultured Caldilineaceae bacterium | reverse complement strand
TTGCCCGGCCCGGCTCCACATCCCACAGCGATATGATCCGATTTGGGAAAGACCCAGGCATAAAGATCGGGGCTGACATCGTGCCCCAGATAAAGATCGGCGGTATCCCGCCAGAGGGCCATTTTGTCTTCGGGGAGGTACATCCGCTCTTGAATGGCGATGCAGCGGGGCAGCCGGGATAATCCTAGCGCCTGCGCTGTCGTTGAGTAAGCGCCATCGGCCCCGATGACGGCCTCGACCAGCATCTTGTCTTTGACGGCGCTCCCTTTGGCCCGGTAGGTGACGAGTACGCTATCCGCCCCGACCTCCAAATCGAGCAGTTTACCTTCGATCAGTTGAGCGCCGTTGGAGACTGCCCGCTGGCGCAAATAGGGGTCCAACTCTTCCCGACAGGCCATAGCCACATAATCGTCGGCGCTTTTTTCCAAACCCATCACTTCGATCTCGGTGGCTCGATTGGACGGGGAGTAGATTTTGGTTTTGTACACTTTGCGGGAGATAAGCGATTGGGGAATGTCAAACTCCTCGAACGCTTTGGGCGGCAATGCGCCACCGCACGGTTTGATCCAGGACAAATCCCGCTCTAGCATCACAACCGGAACCCCTGCCTCAGCCAACGTGTTGGCGGCTGTGGCTCCTCCCACCGATGCGCCGACGACTAATATTGGTTTCAAGCAAACCTCCTTCCTTAAGATAGAGTCCGCAACCCAACGGCGGCCACCATCATCCCCCATACAAAAAAGCTGACGCCGATGGCGCTAAACTTGAGGTGATACTCAACCGGTTGGCTCAGGAACTTTAGCTGTTGGGGCAGTTGAACCAACAGAATGCCCAGAATCACCAGAGCCACGAGCCAGGAACCCCAGTACAGAAAAGCAGCAATGACCCCAATCTGGGCCAGGTTCATGGTGATGATGATTAATCGGGCCGCTTTGTGAGGCCCATACAAAACAGGAATGGTCCGAATCCCGGCCACTTTGTCGCCATCAATGCTTTTGTAATCATTGATACTCATGATACCGTGCGTGCCGAATGAGTAGAGAACAGCGATCAGCACACTGGAGTAGGTCAGTGACGCGAAAGCCAGATGGCCGGCCATCCAGGCCAAACCTTCATAAGAAATGGCCACCAGGGCGTTGCCCACCCAGCCGTTCCGTTTGGCCCGGATGGGTGGGGCGCTGTAGATGATCGCCAAGATGATACCAATCGAGACGAACAGGGCCACACCCAAGCCCAGGTAAACAGCCAACAGTAAGCCCACCAGGAGCAGAATCGCCAGGGTGATGAAAACTTGCCGGGTTGAAACCAGACCGGATGGAATCAACCGGTCTGGTTCATTGATGGCGTCAATCTCGCGGTCACAGTAATCATTGATAACCTGAGAAAAACCACACAGGGCGGGGCCTGCCATCAACATCCCCAAGAGGATGAGACCCACGTCATCCACGGCCCACGTTGTCGAGCCGCTGGCGACCGCACCGCAGAGAAAGGCCCACATCGGCCCAAACCAGGTGATGGGCTTCATTAAAATGAGGGAACGGCGCAAGATGGTGGATGGTTCTATTTGGGTTCTCAATGTTTCAGTCGGTGTCATACCGCTTCCTTAGGGTGAATAGCTGGATTGGAGGACTTCCGGCAAAAACGTATCTGACTTTACGGCTCCGGGTGGGAGTACCTGATTTTGGTGGCACAGTGAACAAGAAGGTTCTTGGCCGTTCATCGAGTCCTGGTATTCGGCCCGGATATGCTGCGACATCTGTAGCATCATCAGGGCATAGTGGTTGGCCGGCTGTTCCTTACTGGGGAAGTAGCGGGAGTTGTGACAGTGTGTACAGCCCACCCCCATGCTTTCATTCATATGGTACATGGTGTGTTGGTTGTATTGCACCGTCTCCAAAGAGACATCCAGATTTCCCGTTACCTTCAATACATCAAGATCATCCAGCGGGAGACGATAGTCATCCGGTAGAGCGTGCAAATTTTCCGGCCAGGCTACCGGCTGAGCTTGGCCATTGTGGCACGTGGCACAGATGATCTGTGATCCGGAGGGTTGTTTGCCCTCGATGTCTGCCAGGGGCGTCAGCCAATTTTGGTTCAGATCGGCGACCATCTCTAAGTGCAAGCGGGCCGTATCCCGACGGGTAGCGACTTCATCATCGCCAATATCGGCCCCTTCGGCGGCAAAGTTGTTGATGTTGTGGCAGTAGCTACAATCCTGCTTCATGCCGCCCGATACATAGCCCGTCATGAAATTCCAGATTTCTGCGGTACTCATACCGGTTAACACCTGAACATTCTGCGGCTCAGGAAATTCAATGAGATACTCTTGAATAGCCGCATCCGATTCGGGGCTGATGTATTGTCCGGAGGTAGAATAATTGACATAAGCAGGATTGAGAGGGGGAGCCTCCGCTTCCGCCGCCGCAACTGCTCTACCTCTCACAAATGTGACGACCCAATAAGCGCCGCCCACTAACAGGGCCGTAATCACTAAGAAGACGACCCAAAATGAAAAGGTTTGGCTATATGGATTTTTAAAACCTCGACTCATTGGTTCTTCTCTTTCTTATAACTTAAATTGATCTAGGGGATGGGGGCGACAATGCCGATACTTTCTGCCCAGACAAACCAATCGACGATGACCGTCCCGGACAACAGGAGGCCAATTCCGCCCGTGATGCCTGTCAGAATGGCAAACCACCAGCACCAGTCGTGAATAGTTTTTGAATTGACGTTGAAGCCCATCGTCCAGCGCCAGAATAGCTGCGCTCGATGGGTGCCGGTTCCTTCGGCCATCATTTCTTCGACTTCACGATGGGAGCCGTAGACGGAGGTGGCGACGATGGTGGCCCCGTGCATCGCCAAGAGCAAGGTTGAGCCGAGCAAGAAGAAAATGGAGAGCATATGGAAGGGGTTGTAGTAGAAGTTGCCGGTATGGATACTGACGTTATTGGTCCAATCAAGTATCGCCTTAAAGCCTTGACCAGGCGCTTGGGCCCAGTTACCCATCCAGACCGGACGGATGAGGTAGATGACGAAGTAGAGGAAAAGCGCGCCGGCAAATCCCCAAGCCAGCCAGGGCTTCAAGCCCGCAGCGATAGCGCGGGCATACACCCGAACCCACCAGGCGATGACCGAGACGTGAAGGAAAAGCGTAGCGAAGAACCAGGCCCCACCCTCACGCCAGGGGGCGATGGACAAACCATACTCCATCGGGGGCGGATCCACAGATAGGACGAAGAACTCCCGCAGGAAGAGAATCGGATTGTACCCTACCTGGAACAGGTAATCTTCCAGAATAACGAACGTGGTGAAAAAACCGAAAATAACGGCGATGGCCCCGGAAATGCCCAGATAAACAGGGCCAACCTGCCCCACGCCGAAGAGCCGCTTGAGAAAGTCAACATTTATCGGCTTGCGGATAGCCGTGCCATCGATGCCGCGTCCGCCATACTCTACATCGTCCATATCGACGGGGGGTTGCATACCTTTCCAGATCACGCTGGCTATACCTGCGCCGCCCAGGACGAGGATGCCGACAGCGCTACTTTCCCAGATCGGAATGGCGTCAAAAAACGTCCAAAAGCCGGTCCAGTCGTAAACCAGCGTCCCGGATAGAAAGATACATAAGTTTGAAAACAGAACCGACGCTATCGCCAACCAGAAGCCCAGACGATGGATACCGATCTCGCCGATGCTGTAACCCAGCAGGTTGCGCCAGAAACCATCAACGTTCCGCTCACTCAGGCTGGGGCGATTGACGGTGCTGAGAATGGCCGAGCCGTGCATCGAGAGGATCAAGGTCGAGGCAAATAGCAGGGAAATACCGATGGCGTGGAAGGGGTTGAAAAAGAAGTTGTAGTATTGGTAGCCAATATTTGAGACCCAATCCAAATGGTGGGTTATGCCCAGCGGAAAGCCATTCCCCCAAGCGCCCATCGCTATGGGGCGGAATATTTGCAGAGTCAGCCAAGAGGTTACCACGGCTCCGTAAGCGATGGGAACCTCGTAGCTCATACCTAGCTTTCGAGAAATGTCGGCTTGACGCATAGCCCAGCCGATGAAGGAAATCGTGGCAAATAAAACCGTCAATTGCCAGAAAAAGCCAGGTTCGCCGGGGCCGGCCAGCCGCAACCCACCGCTAATGGGAGGCGGATCGAGGCGGACCCGCAAAAGATTGTAGGACCCCTCGATGGCCCAGGCTTGATACAGATAACAGGCCACACCGCCGAAAATGCCGATCCCAGAGATGATGCCAAAGAGACCTACATAGAAGCGTCCGATCCAAAAATCAAAAGGGTCAGCGCCGAGGATGGCATGCAGGAGAGACCCCCCCGGCTTTTTATACAGTTTCTCCACTTCGGCAAAGGTTACTTGGGTTCCCTCCCGAAGTCGTTCGGCGGCTGGTCGTTCATGCTCACTATTTGGTTTTTGCTCGATGACCGATGGGGTTACTATGTCTACAGCCACAAGTTGCCTACTCCTTTCCAAAAAAGGCCGATTTATTGATTCATTGGCATAGGCAACCATCTGCGCCTTCACCAATGATGGCGCTTATGTCAAGAGGAAAATAATGTGGTGATGTGCATGGACACGTAACGTCAGTCCATTACCTATTGTAATGACTGGTCTCGCCCCATGCGGGTTAGGGATTTTGTTCGGCCAAACAATCGTAGCTCAGTTAAAGTTCACATTCAAACGCAAAAAGCGTTACTATTCACCAAAAATCTTGAAACAGAAAGGCCATCAGGCTATTCAGCCGTGTTCACAAAACGAATAACCTCACGGCCTTTTCTTTAATATCCACTCTTCTCACAAGAAACATGTAGTGATAAGTCGATAAGCTTATTTATTTTGACGTCGTCCAACCGACCCGACTTATCCGGCCAACCAGTTGTAGGCCGGTGTACTCAGCAGAATAAAGTGAATCAGCAGCGCCATTCCGGCCCCTAACAAGATAAACAGAAACAGAATGGTGCGAAACTCAATGGGGCGTTCCGGCCGTTGGAATTCTTCGACATTCATTT
>CAZWZZ010000545.1:0-5030 GCA_964638395.1 uncultured Caldilineaceae bacterium | reverse complement strand
GGATGTTTGCCCGGCGGAGAGGAGCATAATGGCCACCAGGCCCAGTAAAAATGTGGTAATCACGGTTGGGGTTACCTCCAATTTTGGCATCGTTACCTCGTTACTTTGTAGATTTCTATGTCGCCTGTCGCAAAAACGACAGGATAGGTGGCCAACACGTCGGGCCGGCCGATGGCCCGTTCCGAGGGGCCGTAGATGATAAAATCGACCGGGGGCGGCACATCGGCCAACTCACCCCGGTAAAAGGCTTCGGCGGTAGCTTGTCTGGCCTCCGCATCGACCGTCTCGAAGGGATGGCCGTAAAAAGCGCGTGCCCCGGTCCGGGCCGGGATGAAAGCCCCCAGCCGGGGGGAGGCCAGGACTACGTCCTCTGCTTGACTGTTTTCGTGTAGCCAATTAAATGTCTCCACCTCATCATCCCGCAAAAATAACAAACCCGTCTCGAAGGAGGCCGTCGGCGCTTGTAAGCCGTTGATCAGGTAGAGACTCCACACAAACAGCGTGCCTACCGCCCCGACGGCGATGATGATGGCGGTCAGGTGGCGTTGGCGGCGGGGCTTGACGTGGCGACTCTCCAACCAGCGTCGGATGCCCAAAGCGGCCAGCAGGCACAGAGGCAGATGCAGGCCGGTGATGAAGCGTCGTTGCAGGTCGAAGGGCAGATAAACCAGGGCAATCGTCACCCCGGCCCAGATCAGCAGAAAGCCCTCAGCCGGTTCGAGGGGCCGTTTTTTCAAAATGAACCAGCCGCCACCGATGGCTAACAGCCCCACCGGGCCATACCCCAAAATGAGATCGACCGGGTCAGGCGCGGGCGTCACGTTTTGGGCGCTCCACCCGGCCAGAATAGGGTTGGTGATGGAGACCCAAGCGGCGTACAGGATAATCGGGGCCGCCCCCAGCCCACCGGCAAGTGTATGCCAAATTGATGACCAGGGCAAACTCCGCTGGCGGCTGTAGCGCCAGATCAAATAGACGCCCAGCACGACCATCGCCGTCAGCAGGGCGAAAGGCAGGATCATGGCCAGGGCCAGGCCGGCCAGTCCACTACCGGTCAGAGAAACAGGGCTGACGGGCGGTGGCCAGATCACCCGTTGGAAAATAATCAGCATCAGGGCCATCCCTAGTGGAAAGTGGGGGTTGGCGTACAGGCTGTAGGGCACAAAGGCTTCGGGAACCCAGAGATCAATGGGAAACGCGCCCAGAAAGACGCCCAGCCAGCCCAAGCCGGAGGCCGTGAGCAGGAGAATGAAGGCCAGCCGTTGTTCTTTGGGGTCGGGGGTGACGTGGGTGATGAAACGAAAAGCCACCCACAGCAGGCCAAATCCGGCCAGCAGCCGGGCCAGATGAAAGGCGAGGGACAAGGGCAGATGCAGCCAGGCGGCTAGATGGCCCAGGGCCAGGTAAAAGGTGAAAATAAAGGCCCCGGCGTGGGGTTCCGGCGTATAGGTCAGGTGAAAGAGCCAATTGCCCTCGAAGCCCTGGCCCATTTTGGCCAGATAGGAGTGGCTGTCGTAGGGGTTGACTAAGAGGCCGCTGTAGTGCCAGCCGTCGGGCGTGGCCAGGAAAACGATGAGATAGGGCAGGCCACTCAACAGTAAAATGGCCAGCGCCCAATTTCTGGCCCAGGCCCAATTTGGCGGGGGAAGTGGTGAAGACGTCATCCATATCCTTTGCGTGACTGTTCAGGCATGTCATTTCGAGGCGTTTTTTGCCGAGAAATCCCCCCAGAAGGTCGTTTGCAAACAGCCGCTTGGGTGGATTTCTCCGCCTTCGGCTACGAAATGACATGAAGGCTGAATAGTTACAATATTATCGCCAGAGAGGGGGGGATTGTCAACGCGAGCGGATAATATCTGACTTGCCTTGCGGGTGGATTTTTACGCCTGTGGGGATGGGACTATAATAGAGAGTGTCAGTGGAGCCAAGTTGCTCGGCTTGGATTTGGCAATCCAAGCCAAAACGGGGATTTGGCAATCCCCTTTGAGCGAAATTTGGATGTGCTGAGTGTGCAACAGGAATTATACAAAATTTACAGTAGTAGGAGGAGCAATGACGACCAAACTGCCTCAAAAATATCACAACGTAGCCAAAGCAATTATTCCCTATGTGCCTGATGATACCTCGCAGAAGATGATGTTGGTGCAGGTCAACCCGGAACTGCCTTGCTTTATTTGCGGCCAACCGGCTGAGGAAGCCTTGATTGCCCCGGCCCCCGGTTATTCGGCCGGAGCCGGTCCCGCCTGGCTGACGTTTCCAATCTGCCTCAGTTGCGAGGAGCGCCAGGTGCAGAGCCAGGTGGCCTCAAATACTTAAGCTGTTCCAAGATTGAACCACTTAAACCTGTTTTGGTAGATTTTTTACCAAACCAAGCGTAGCATTTTGAGTGCTACTCAATCGAATGTCGTCGCCATTGGATCGTCGTGAAAATGGCGCTGGCCAGCAGTAGCCCCAGCAGGCCGAAGCCGACGAGCAGGACATAGTTGATTGAATCATCGGGACCGTAGCCGGAGACCGGGAGGGTCGCTTCGACCTCGTTCGGCGTGGCCGGGTCGGGCGCGACTGCATCGGCTGCATTGGCTGCATTGGCTGCATTGGCTGCCGAGTCGTTCTCTGAGGTGGTTTCTTCCATTTCTTCCATTTCTTCCATTTCTTCCATCGCGGGTTCTTCCATCGCGGTGGGGGCAGAGACCTCCGCCATCTCCTCGGTGGCCTCGCTCTGGGCGGTCACGTTGCTGACCGAGACGGCCTGGGCCACCGGCTCACCATCGAAACCGGCCGGGACCGGTCCCACCAGGCTGATCTCATCCAGGTTGAAGATACCGGAACCATCGTTGATCCACTTTTTCCAGCCCCGGATGAAAAGGGTCAACTCATCACTCTGGGCGGTGATGGTCGTATCGTAGGTTTGGATATCATAAGTTCCATCCTCCGGCTCGTAGAGGGCTTGGTCATCCCAGGGGAGTTCCTGCCAGGCTTCGCTGCTGAGTAGCTCCCAGGCGGTGCTACCATTTTGATCGACGGCGTATTGCAGCCGGTAGCCAAAATCAGAGTCGTCGGGATTGCCCTCGGTCGAGCGGATCAGGCCGCTGATGGACAATTTGTACTGCTGACCGGGCACGACCGGAACCGTCTGGTAGATACCGGCGTACCGGTCCCGTTCCGCCGCGTTCTTGATTTCGATCATCTGGGCGTTGTTCCCCTCGGCCACGACCAAATCCCAGGTATCGCTGCTCCAGCCGACAACGGCGTTGCCGTTGCTAAAGCCGCCCCACTCAAAGCCGACGCCGAACTCTCCTTGAAAGCCCTCCTCAAAGCCGCCGTTGCGGATCAGGTTTTGGACGTTCAATGTTTCCTGAGAAAAGACGGGCGGTGGCAAATATAACAACCCTAGAAGAATAATAATTGTAATAACAATCCGTAGCCACAAATACTCTGCTGTCTTGGCCATGAAATATCTCCCTCCGATGACAAATAATTGTCTAACTTGACATATTATATTTTACCGGACTTTTCAGGGGGAGTCAATTTTATGTCTACTAGCAATTCTAAATGTGACGGCAAGGGTCTGGCTCCGGTTAACCCCGGAGCGCCGCCACGAAACGGCGCAGGGACAGCGACTCGCCGCTCAACAGCGTCTGAACGTGGAAAAGACGGGCCATCAGCCAGATGGTGCCCAGGCCGGTTAGCAGCAGCAGGAGCAGGCTGCCCCCGATTTGCCAGGCGGGGACCGGGCCGCCGGTCAGACGCATCAACATGGCCACCGGCGCGGAGAAGGGAAAGAGGCTCAGGGCGACGGCCAACAGACCGTTGGGGTCGGCGGTGATCGTGGCCCATAGATAAATGGGGATCATCATCGGCAGGCTGATGAGGAACAGCCAGATGCGGCTATCCTCCACATCGCGGGCCAGCGCCCCAATACCAGCCATCAGTGCCGCGTACAGCACGAAGCCGCCCAGCGCAAAGGGGCCGATCAGCAGCAGGTCGCCCGGTGACAGGCTCAGGCCGGTCAGCCCCCGCCCGCTCAGGAGCAGGGCGACCAGCCCCAACCCGGCCCACACGACATACTGCACCCCAATCAACAATCCCAATCCCATCAGCTTGCCGGTCAGCAATTGGCGCGGGCGAACCGAAACCAGCAAGATTTCCATAATCCGGCTACTCTTTTCCTGGGTTAGACTCTGGAAGAGGTAGCTGCCCCCGGTAAATAGCGGAACGATCACGGCGATGGTCACCAAAAGCGGCAGCATCCGGTTGCCCTGACCGGTGGGCTGTGCCCCGGCGGTGACGTTGACGAACTCCGGGCCGGGACCGTAGAAGGGCTGGCGGAGGCGCTTGACAAAATCGGGGTCGGCTTGGGGCAGGAGATTGGCCGTTAACAGCCGGTTGAACCAGCCCACATCCGGCCGGTTCAGGGCCAGGCGGGGGCTGATGCGCTCGATGTCGCCGCTCTGCCGGTAGTCGGCCGGGATGATGTAGTAGGCGGCGATGTCGCCTCCGTCTAGCGCGGTCTCGGCGGCCTGAATGGTGTCGAATGAGCGAAACATATCAGCCGGAATCGTGTCAGGCGTGGTTTGCATCAGATCGGCCTGGTCCACGTAGCCCACGGTCGGCAGATCGGTCGTAGCCAGGTCGGGGCCGGCCGTTTCCTCAGTCGTCGGGCCGCTCAAGCCGCCGGTCAGCGCCCAGATGACCAGCATGACCAGCGGCACGCCCAGCCCGACCAGCCAGAAGCCCCGGCTGCGTATTTTTTGCCGAAATTCTCGTTTGGCAATGACGAAAGTGGGGTACATAGGCGTTCTCCTTACATACATAGGTTTTCAGAAAGACTTTTTGAGTTCGTAGTGACGGCTTTAGCCGTTTTGGACGACTAAAGTCGTTACTACGAACCAGGAGATTGGGGGATAAGGAGATTGGACAAAACTAATCTCCCAATCTCCCCATCTCTCAATCTCCCCATCTCCCCATCTCCCCATCTCTGGCTTACGCCCGCCGCAGGGCCAGCCAAATTTGCCGGGGACGGAGGGCCT
>CAZWZZ010000544.1:0-5030 GCA_964638395.1 uncultured Caldilineaceae bacterium | reverse complement strand
CCCTCAGCGATTCGAGGGACTTGAGCCACAGAATCCGTTAGCGTCAGCAAATTTCTTTTCTCAGCGTCTCTGTACCTCTGTGGTAAAATCCTTGCTTTTTTGGCGAGAAGTTACCTGGTTAGATACTAAAACCTTTGTTTGCCAAGATAGGTCGATTGTATCACCGGACAGAGGGAAATGCAATCTATCTTAACCTTCTAACCTTATTTTTGAGCATTACACTGAGTCGAACGAGTTGAGGTAAAAGTAAGAAAACCTCAAGAAGGAGGCTCAGGTAAAAGTGAAAGAAGCTATTGAACGATTTAAGAGTTATCTGGAGCAAAGATATCCAGATCGAAGTACCAGCAAACATTATATGAGTGACTTAGCGATCTTCCAGCAACATATGGGGGATGTAGCTCCCCAAACGATCAGCCCCAAGATGATCAGCGACTTTGTAGTAGGGCAACTAGCTACATATCACTTTGCTCCAACCCGCTTTGATCCCCGCCCCCCGCTCGGCGATGAACCCTTCGACAAGCTCAGAAGCTGTTTTAAAAGTGAAAGTTTACAGAGTTGTCCACAGATTTACACTGATGTTCACAGATTTTTATCAAAATTTTGATAATATCAGTGACAATCTGTGTCCATCCGTGGACCCTGGAAGGCTTTTAAAACAGTCTCTAAGTTAGGGATGGAAACCACTTGAAAATGTGGGGGATACATCGGACTGCCTTACCTCACCCCCCCTCAATCAACTGGCGCTTCGGCGACAACCCGCGTCCCGCGCCCCGGTTGGGACTCGATGACCAGCCTGCCGTTGACCATCGCCATCCGTTCGCGCATCCCCAGCAGGCCGAGACCACGGGGGGTGTGGGTCGGTTTGACGCCGGCTGGGTCGAAGCCCAGGCCGTCATCCGTCACTTCCAGGCTAAGGCAACAATCGCTGCTGCGCAGAGAGACCGTTACCTGCTCCGCCTGGGCGTGGCGGGCGACGTTGCTCAACGCCTCCTGGCCAATGCGATAAAAGGCCAACTCCAGATCGCGGGGCAACCGCCGATTGAGCCCCTCGATCTCGACAGCGGCCCGGATGCCGTTGGCGGCGGTGAACTCATCCACCCGCCACTCCAGGGCCGGGCCAAGCCCCAGATCATCCAAAATGGTGGGCCGCAAATCGAGGGCGACGCGACGCACCTCCTCGAGCGCCTGGGCGGTCAACTCCCGCAGGGCTTGCACCTGCACCTGAGTCGCGCCGCCTCGAACCTGGTGAACGGCCTCCTGGATATGCCCCAGCGGTTCCAGAGCCAGATTGAGAACCCATTTGTTGACAAAAAAGCTGATGAGGAGACCGCTCAACCCGAAAAAAGCAATCAGCCCATAATGAACATCTTCGGGAAAAGTCTGGACGTGCCAAATCGTGATAATCGTACCGGCCACCGCCCCCAGGGCAACGATGGCCGAATTAGCCACCAAGATTTTGTAAAAAAGGGGCAGCCGTAAAATATGCTGGCGGAGGGTTAAATTAGAGGTAAACTTTTGTGTTGACATCAGCAAGAATATTCTCTGAAAGGCCACATATCGACCTTTGTAATCGGCTATCAAACCAGGTTTGTTCACGTTCAAAAGTATATCGTTCTCTGAACCCTTCGTCAAAAATAGATTTTGCTATGATAAATCAAACTCGGTATAATGCTTTCGGGGTCTTATGAGCGAAAAAGAGTACATCTATTATTTTACGTCTGAACGCAAAGACCGCTTTCGTTATTATCACGACCTGGAACGGGGACGTATCGTTCGATTTCGCATTCAATATGAGGCTTATATCAATGATAAATGGTGTGCTATTGTACGATATGACACCGCACATGGGCGGCCACACAAGGATATTCTGTATCCCGATGGGTCTCAAGAAAAAGTAGAATTCTATGGTTATCCAAGGGATGAGGTATTGACGTTAGGCGAACGAGACATAAAAACCAATTGGCAACGCTATCGTGCCGAGTATGAACGGGAGATAAAATAATGGCTTATAACCAAGCAACAATTGCCGAGAAAAATATCACGCTCTCTTTTGAGTTCGAGCGATACATTTTAGAAAATCCTCAACTGTTGGAACGAATACCACAGGGTGTAGAAGTGGTTTTATTGCCCAAAGATGACCCCGAATTGTACCGACTGAACCTGGAAACTGCTCAAAATGGACAGAGGGAAGCAAACGCTTCGCCCGTCGTTTATGTCGAGTTTGAAGCATTGGCTCCCCCTCGCTCCCGCCTCGTCAATCCCCATTTATCTCTCCACCCCTCTTCCTGACGTTCCCGGCAGCCCGCCGACGCATCGTCGGCCCCTCAAAATCGCGCCAACCGCAGTAGAATTGACGCCGATGGCCTGGCGTGTTACTCTAAGCCACAAAACAGCGTATCAATAAACCGCAACACCCCCTTTGACACTTCCTACGGTCGCAGGACGTGGCTTCGATACAACCTCGTTCCTCGGTTTACCCAGGATGTGGTTGCGGTCTACTGAGTGTGGATAGGTGCATGCGACAAGACAGCTTAGTTCTCTACAAAAACAGTCCGGCCCTGATAAAACAGGCCGGGGACAAATTGGAAATTCAGTTAGATGACGGCCAATCGTTGAAAGTGCGGCCCAAGGATGTGGAATTGCTCCATCCCGGCCCGCTGCGGAGCCTGGCCGAGTTGAAGCCCCGCACAGGGGAGGTCAAAGTGGCCTGGGAGCTGCTGGCCGGGGAAACGACCAGCCTGGCCGAGTTGGCCGAGCTGATTTACGAAGAGTTCACCCCCCAGACCGCCTGGGCCACCTGGCAACACGTTGAGGCGGGTCTCTATTTCCAGGGCACACCGGAGGAGATCGAGGTAGCCACGCTGGAAGCGGTCGAGGCGGAGCAGGCGGCGCGGGCGGCCAGGGAGGCCGAAAAGCAAGCCTGGGCCGACTTTGTGGCCCGCGTCGAGCAGGGCACGTTTAGCCCGGAGGATGACCGTTACCTGAGCGAGGTGGAGCAGGTGGCCTACGGCTTGCAGGATAAGAGCCGCCTGCTGCGGGAGCTAAACCGGGCCGAAAATCCCGAAAATGCCCACGCCCTGCTGCTGGAGGTGGGCTATTGGGATGAGCTGGTCAACCCCTACCCCCACCGGCTGGCCGTCGAAACGAGCCGGCCCACCTTTGCCCTGCCCGATTTGCCGGAGGAGGCGCGCCTCGATTTGACCCACCTGCCCGCCTTCGCCATCGACGATGTGGGCAGCACCGACCCGGACGACGCCATCAGCCTCGATGGGCGGCGGCTGTGGGTCCACGTGGCCGATGTGGCCGCCCTGATCCCCCCCGACAGCCCCGCCGACCTGGAAGCACGGGCGCGGGGAGCCAACCTCTACCTGCCGGAAGGCACGGTGACGATGCTCCCCGAAAAGGCGACCGAGCTTCTGGCCCTGGGCTTGAGCGATGTCTCGCCGGCCCTCTCCTTTGGCCTGGATGTGGGCGAGGCCGGGGAAATCAACAACGTCGAAATCACACCCAGTTGGGTCCGCGTCCAGCGCCTGAGCTACGAAGAGGCCGAAACCCGGCTGGATCAGGAGCCATTTTTCAGCCTCTACCGCCGGGCGGCGGCCTACAAAGCGCGGCGCATCGCCAACGGCTCCGTCGAGATCGACCTGCCGGAGGTCAAGGTGCGGGTCAACGACGGCCAGGTAGTCATCTCCCCCCTGCTCGATTTGAAGAGCCGGACGCTGGTTCAGGAGGCGATGTTGATGGCCGGGGAAGCGGTGGCCCAGTTTGCGCTGGAGCAGGACATCCCCTTTCCCTTCACCACCCAGGAGGCCCCCAGCGACCTGGGCGACCCGCTGCCGGAGGGGTTGGCCGGGATGTTTGCCCTGCGGCGGCGGATGAAGGCGGGCCAGATCAAGAGCGTGCCCGGTTCCCACGCCGGGTTGGGACTGGAAACCTACACTCGCGTCACCAGCCCTCTGCGCCGTTACCTGGATATGGTCGCTCACCAGCAGTTACGTGCCCAGCTGCGGGGCGCGCCGCTCATCGAGGGGCAGGCGATGTTGGAGCGGGTGGGGGCGGCCGAGGCCGTCAGCGGGGCCGTCCGTCAGGCCGAGCGACTGTCGAACAGCCATTGGACGCTGGTCTATCTCCTGCAAAACCCCGACTGGCAGGGGGAGGGCATCGTCGTCGAAAATCAGGGGCGGCGCAACCTGCTGCTCATCCCCGAATTGGCGTTGGAAACCCGCCTCCATATGCGGGGCCCCGCATCGCTCAACGAGGCGGTGCTGCTGCGGGCGGGCCAGGTCACGCTGCCGGAGTTGGATGTCCGATTTCGGGTGGGGCGAGCGTGAGGAACTTTTATGATTTGGCCTTAGTCGCCCAACATCCGCCGAATCTGGGCAATCTGGTCATCGCTCAGGCCGCGTATCTCGAAGAAAATGTCCAGCGGCTGGAGCGATTCGGCCTGCCACAACCACTCGGGACGCAGCCAGAAGCCGGGCAACAGTCGGGACTCGACCCGCTCATCATCCTCAGTGGCGAACAGTTCATATAGGCCCGACTCGGCCAGGTGATAAAAATCAGCCCGTTGTTTCGCCGGGCGGGGGTCGATAATCCAATATTCAGGGACACCGGCCGCCTGATACTCTTTCAGCTTATCCTCACGATCATTACGAACCGTGCCAGCCGACACGATCTCCACAATCAAATCCGCCGGCCCGACCAATCGCTCATCCGTGAGCCGTTCCAGATTTTCTTTGGCCACAAAGAGGATATCCGGCTCGCGGTAACTTTGACAGTGGGCCAATTTCATTTCAAATGGGGCGAAAAGCACCGTGCCCAAATCGGAAAAATTGACAAAAAGCCTCAGTAATTCCTGTAAAAACCCCAGAACTGATTGATGTTGAAACGTTGGGGGCATAAAAACAAGGACCTCGCCGTTGACCCACTCCGCGTGGGTATTTTCATCGGCCCAGGCCAAAAATTCCGGGTAGCTCATTTGTAGCCGGGTCGGCTCTGCCTGGTCGGTTTTAACTTCGTTGGCTAACATA
>CAZWZZ010000543.1:0-5034 GCA_964638395.1 uncultured Caldilineaceae bacterium | reverse complement strand
ATTCCCCCTTGACATTAGAACATATGTTCTAGTATAATGATTGTAGATTGTCAAGGGGAACTTGTCATGCAAGCCGTAACCACAGAACACACCTTAGAATATCAGGCTGACCAGATCGAACTGGTCTTGACCAGCCACCGTGTCCCTGGCCGGGTGATTGGGGGAACGGTGACGCCCCGCTGGATTCGGTATCATATTTTGCCGGATATTTCTACGAAAGTGTCGAAGATTGTGGCCTTGTCGGAGGAGATGGCGTTGCGCCTGGATGCTCAGAGCGTGCGTATCTCCCGCCACGGGGCGGCGGTGCAGATCGAAGTGCCCCGCCTCGATGCCCAGACAGTTCACCTGCTGCACCTTTGCCGCCGCCTACCGGACATTCCCCGGCAGGCCGCCATCTTGGGACTGGATCAGAGTGGCCTGCCGCTGTTGCTACGCCTCTCCTCGCCGGAAGTGGCCCACGTTCTCATCGCCGGCACGACCGGCTCCGGCAAGACGGCTTTGGCCCGGAGTATTGCCCTTTCCCTGGCCTTGAACAACCGCCTCGGCGAGGTGCAGATGATTTGTATCGACCCCAAAGGCACCGGATTTGGCTGTTTTGACGCCCCCGACGGCCACGCCGAGCGGCTGCCCCACCTGTTGCGCCCGGTCATTCGGGATGTTCATCAAGCAATTTTTCTGTTGGGCGAGATGGTCAATGAGATGGTTCGCCGGGATCGGGATAACATCTGCGAGCCGCGCCTTTTGATCTTTATCGACGAATTGGCCGATTTGATGGAACAGGGGGGCAAAGCCATGGATCGCCTGATGACCCGCTTGACGCAGCGGGGGCGGAGCGCCGGCTTGCATCTGATTGCCTGTACCCAGAAACCGTTGGCGGCGACCATCGGCTCTCTGACCCGCAGCAATTTTCCCGTACGGTTGGTCGGCAGCGTGGCCAGCGCCGATGATGCGAAAGTGGCGGCGGGCCTGGCCAACACTAAAGCGGAGATGTTGTTGGGACGGGGTGACTTTTTGCTGGCGGCCAAAGGGCAGGTGACCCGCTTCCAGGCCGCCTATGTCTCCGAGGCAGAAATTCGAGAGGTGGTCAAGCAGTTGCAGATTGGCCACCGCAGCCAGCGGCAGTGGCTTGAATTTGAGGAGGACGTTGCTGAAGAGGCCCTGGCCCCGACCGGCACCGAGGGCCGGCTCGGTCGGCTGGCCCCTCCTGGCTCCAAGCGCCGCCGGGGATTGGCGTTGATGTTTGGACATCAGTTACGACTGATTAAATAGTATCGGAGATTGGTGGAGATTGGAGCAGTTCAGAAACTGCTCCAATCTAGGTAACGACTTATGAAACGTGTCTTATTGCTAACCAGCGCCACTTTTTCGGTGACCCTGGCCATTATTCTGGGGTTAAGGGTCAGTACCGATGCCCTGGCCGTGATGGTGGGAGTCATTTTGGGAATTTTAGCCAGCCTGCCGATGACGTTATTACTGGCCTATTTTTTGCTGCGACACCGGCCTCAAAATGAGCAGGGGGCTTATCCGTCGGGGCAATATCCGCCGGTGGTTGTCATCAATGGTGGCGACAAAGGAGCGAGCTATGGGCCGCCGGCCCTGCCCCCCACCTATGCTGCAAGCGGAGGACGCAAATGGACCGTGATTGGCGAGGAGGAGACGGGTACGTTTAATTGAGGCATAGTAGGGGCTAATCCTGATCTTTATCAGTATCGTCCCTATTTCCCATTTGATCTATTTGATCTATTTCATCCGCGTCACCGACCTCGAAAGTTTCGGCCAAAATATCCAGGGCACGCTCGGCGAGTGGCTCCGGGACCAGAACCTTGGCCGAGCCGAGTGGCCCCACCGTCAACCCTAAAACCACCCCGACCGCCTCCTGCTGGATGATGGCCGGAATATCTTCACTTTCCAGCCGCCCTTTGATGATGGCCGCTTCGCCGGGGCCAAGATTGACCCCCACGACGACCCATTGAACCGTTTCCTTGCCGCCGGGCGTCGTCTCGCTACTGTTTGCGTTCTCCTCATTTTGGCCAAACCAGGGCATTGCATCGGCCAGAGAGTCTGCCATTGTTGAATTTACCTCGACTTCATAGACAGTAGACCGCAATCGCACCCTTCGATACGATCTCGTTCCTCGATCTACTCAGGATGCTGCGGTCTACTGATAGACGTTTTCAGATCAACGGATTATACCACATCCAGAGTAGATAAAAAGAATGAGGGGAGGATTATTTTGCGTATCCTCCCCTCTTCATAGTATGCTGCCGGTATGATTAATGGTAAAGCAGATGCCCCGGCTGATCGAGCCGATTTATCCGAATACCAAACCCTGGCGTTGATTTGCGAAACCATCGCCGGGTGGTTGAACAGTCCCGCCCCCAGCCCGCCCGATTGGTCGCCGGCGCGGTGGGCGCAGTTTCGGCAGATCAGCCAGGTACACGGCGTGGCTCCCTTGCTCCAGAGTACGTTGAAAGCGTGTGACTGGTTGGATGACTCGCTCGAAGCCTGGCTCGCCGAGCAGTACGCCTTCAATCGCCAACGTCTGGCCAAAATGCAGGCCGAATTAACGACGATTCTGGCTGCATTTAGCCGGAACGACATACCGTTGTTGCCTTTGAAAGGGGCGGTCTTAACGGCCACCCTTTACGAGGATGCCGGTTGGCGACCGATGGCCGATCTGGATTTGCTGATTCATCCTGAAGATTTTGAATACAGCGCAAATTTGCTTGAACAGTTGGGGTATGAGCAAAGCGTGTCCCACTGGAAACACACGGAATTTAGCCGACCGGACAACCGGCGGGTCGTATCCACAAGCGTAGAACACCCCGACAACCCCCGAGGCCTGGAATTGCACCTCTACTGCCGGGAGACGTTTGGCGGGCCAACGGTCGATTTGACCGACTGCATGTGGCAGCACGCCCGTTCCGGCACGCTGCTCGGTGAACGAGCGATGCAGGTTGAATGGGGGATGCTCTGGTTGCATCTCCTGGTCCACGGGACCTATCATATGTGGCAAGGACGGGGCCGGCTGGTTCATCTCGTCGATTTAGTTCGATTGACACCCCACGTCACGGCCCCTCTGCGTTGGTTAGATTTGGTTGATGCTCGTTTTACGTATCCTTGCCTGCTTATGCTCAAGCGATATTTTCCGGCGGCTCTGGAGGACAGGCTGTTATTGAACCAACAAGCGCAACTGTCCCCCGCCTTTCGGCGCTGGGCCACGTCGCTGGATTTGGTCAACACCTCCTATTTGAATCCACAACCGGCCGGTCTTTATCTCTTCAAAGCCCTCAAATTCAGCGAGGGCCGTCCCCAAGAAGTTGGCCAGGCGCTTCGCTTTGCTCTCCTCCCCAGCCTGGAAGAAATTGCCTTGGATCACCCAAAGTTAGCTACCTCTCACGTGGCTTGGTTGGGTTACTTACTACTTCCACTCGACTGGATCAAGCGTTTGCTTGGAAAATCGTCGTAGATTACGATTGGGATTGTTGCGTGTCTGACTCTGATTTGTCGGGCGGGCCAGGCGGGCCACTCAATGAGTCGAGGGCCTGTAGTTCGCGTCCGTACATTTCCCGCTCTTTCTCCTGCCGAATTTTACAAGCGCGGCGGAACGCCTCTTCCTCCCCATACCGGTCAATCGACACCGACGTGCGCCGGATGACGTTCGGCTCAGGATTCCAGGTCACTTCATACACCTCAGATTCGCTGACCTTCCCGTGCCGGGTCTTCGAACGCTTCACTTTCCGCTGCACGCCAATGACTCCCGATTGGTTGCGGGGACTGGCCGTCACCACGTGACGATCCGTTCTCGGCTTGCCGATTTTTCGCTCTAACTCATTGCGGTATTGGATAGCCTCTTGCAAGGCTTCATCCGACCCGCCATAAACAGAGTCGCTGAAAAACTTCGAGTGCATGGTCCGGTTGAAATAGACTCGCACATACCATCCATGAGTACGCTTGCTAGGCGTATCAATTCTTGAGATACTTTTGTAACCGCTTTTAGCCATAATGTCCTTTCCTTTGTTTGGGATAGTAAGTTGTACAGTACTTTACAGTACTTGTGTACAATTTTACCACTAAGTCTAACAAATAACAAAAAGACCACTTTGGAATTTAAGCTTGTGGATTCGATGAAATACCACCCCTAACAAGGAACATAGTTTAGAAGAAAAATTTCGGCTGTATACCCTGGTTATTCATACATGACATAAAGAATTAAACACCGACAAACCCACAAAAATGATTTATTATGGGGACAATGTTATCCGGAAAAAATTTTTCGCTCCGGTCGATATGACACAAGCGTAAGTCAAGTTTTTCACCCCCACAAGAAAATCATTAAGATACCTGACGAATGTTTGTGATAGCTACTCTCTCACTCCGCTCAGTCCAACCTATTATTACCACGAAATTTTGACATAATCTGGGTAAAATTCTCCCCCACACACCGGGCAGATTTGATTTTCGGGTGCGCCAGTCATTGTGCCATTTCTCTCTAGAAGTAAATCGGAAGATGCAATATCGCGCCCTGAACCAGGCCGTGGTCCAGGCCTATCACACCTTTCTGCCCAGCCAGCGTTACCCCATCGCCGTGCTGAACATCGACCTACCCCCGGAGCATGTGGATGTCAACGTTCACCCCACCAAAGGGTGCGTCCCAGAATTTAGGCGAGATTTCAGGAGGTAGCATCCCGAGTAGCCGAAGCCAGGCGGAGGCGTATCGAGGGGTGCGGCTCAGACCACAAACCTTGGCCAACCCGCACCCCTCGATACGATTTCCGCTCCGCTCCAATCACTCGGGATGCTTCCCCTAAAATTTGGGACAGACCCCCCACCAAAGCCGAGGTCAAGTTTCAGGCGCCACGCCAGATTTTCAAGGTGGTGCAGCGTGCCGTGCGGGAGTTTGGGCGGATTCGGTGAGGGATTGAAGGGCCGGCTGCCCCCTGTAACGGTTGGCTTGGCGAACAAATCGAGGTATAATGGTAACTATTCAGCCTTCATGTCATTTCGTAGCCGAAGGCGGAGAAATCCACCCAA
>CAZWZZ010000542.1:0-5036 GCA_964638395.1 uncultured Caldilineaceae bacterium | reverse complement strand
TGGAAGGCCGAGATCAGAATGATGATGACCAGGCCGACCATCAGGCTGCTCAGGCCGTTGAACAGAGCGCTTTGCCGGGGCGACTGTCGCCGGGTCCAGCGGCTCAGGGCCAGGATCAGGCCCATCGTCAACATCGAGACGGCCAGCAGTTCAAAGAAGCCACGCCGGGCATATTCGGCATAAGTGAATCCCTCGACGGCGATGTTGGTTTGCCCGCCGAAGAGGTAGGTGAACTGGATGGCCACGAAGCCGAGAAAGAGCAGATCGACCAACAGCAGCAGCGTCGTGACCTCGATGAAACCGAGCCAGGTAACGGCGAAGGCTTTGTTGAACGCCCGCTCAAAGCCGTTGAACTCGGCCAGGCCGCGCCGTTTGAGGGCGTAGCTCAGGCCCCCGGCCAGCAGCCAGGCGATGACCAGAATAATGGTGCCACGCCACAGCCATTCGAGCAAATCGGCCAGAAATTCCAGATGAATCAGATCATCGACGTACTGGGCAAAGACGGCATCGGCGGAGGCCAGGAAGGTGGTGAAGATGAACAGCACCGGCAGGGCCAGCAGCACCCCCCGCAGCACCGGCAGCGCCCCCTGCCGCCCATGCTGCCGCAGCGTGTCGAGATCGACGCTGGCCTCCAGGAGGGGGGCGGGTTGGGTCAGAGCATTGCCGCCCAGCCGCAGCAAGCTGAGCGGGTAGCCGATCAGCCCCAGCCGCTCCAATCGCCCGGCGGCGTAGAAGTGGGCCAGCAGCCCCAGCAGGATCAGACTGGTCGTCACGTTGAGGAAGGTGACGAAGGCGTTGGCCCGGATAAAAACCATCACCGCGACAAAGAGCAGTGGCCCGATCAGCCAGGCCGTCTGGCGGCGGGGCGGGCTGTGGCTCACATAGCCGAGGCCGACCAGCGTGGCCAGCAGCAGCCCCACAAAGAGCGGAAAGGAGAGGCCGAGCGACTGGCCGTAGAAGAGATAATCCCAACTCCAGCCGAGGAGCAGGGCGATGATGAGGGTTAGACGAGGGATCGGGTTGGTCATTCGTGGACTCCTTAAGCCGTAAATCGTAAATCGTAAATCGTAAATCACAAATCGTAAATCGTAAATCGTAAATCGTAAATCGTGAGTCCAGCTTATCAAACCCGACCCGCCGGGGTCAAGCACTCAGGTGCTTTCATTCCTACACTTGGGGCCTCGAACGGAGAGCGACGACCTGGTAAGCTCACCCCCAACAGTGGCAGCACAAATTAGAATTTACGAATTTTCACTAATTTTTTGTTCGTGTTTATTCGTGTCAATTCGTGGACGAAAAAATTCTCAACGCTATACTCCCGCAAGAAAGGAACAGCTTATGAAAATCGACATCATCATCGTTTATATGCCCCGCTACGAGCAGGGTCACGAGAAAAACTTTGTACCGCCGCTGACGGGTATCCATCTGGCGGCGTTGACCCCGGCTCGGCACGAGGTGCGGGTCATTCACCAGCAGGTGGAGCCGGTTGATCTGGAGACGGAGGCCGATGTGGTCGCTCTCTCCTTTTTCAGCGGCTTTGCCCCGGAGGCGTACCGGCTGGCGGCGGAGTTCAAGCGACGGGGGAAGCTGGTGGTGGCCGGCGGGCCGCACGTTACCTATTGGCCGGAGGAGGCACTGCGCTTTTGTGATGCGGTGGTTATCGGCGAGGCGGAGTCGGTCTGGGCAGCGATTCTGGCCGATGCTGAGGCGGGGCGGTTGCGACCGACATACCAGGGCCAAAGCCGGCCGCTGGTCGGGCTGCCGAGACCCCGCTACGAGCTGCTGCCGGATGCTTTTTTCGTCAAGCGGGTGGTCCAGGCCACGCGGGGTTGCCCCTTCACCTGCTCCTTTTGTACCGTACCGACCCTTAACCCCGGCTTTCGGATGCGCCCCGTGGCCGAGGTGGTCCAGGACATCGCCTATGACGACTTCGAGCAGTGGTGGCAGCGGAAGGTAGTCTGGTTCTGGGATGACAACCTGACGGCCAAACGGGCCTACATCAAAGAGTTGCTGCGGGCGATGATCCCGCTGAAAAAGTGGTGGCTGACCCAAGCCAGCCTGGACATTACCCGCGACGAGGCGTTGCTCGATTTGATGGAGCAGTCCGGCTGCATCGGTATCTTCTTTGGCATCGAGAGCTTCACCCCGGAGTCGCTGCGGGCGGCCAACAAGCGGCAGAACAAAGCCGCTGCTTACAAGGAGGCCATCGACCGCCTCCACGAGCGGGGTATCGCCGTCATGGCCGGCTTTGTGGCCGGGTTCGAGGGGGACACGCCGGAGAGCATCATCGCTATGGCCGACCAGATGGCCGAGATTGGGGTTGATGTGCCGTTTCTGAGCGTTTTGACCCCCTACCGAGGGACTCCGCTCTACGAGCAGTACGCCCGCGAGGAGCGGCTTTTACCGGACCGAGGCTGGGAATTTTACAACGGCTACAACGTCACCTTCCGTCCCCGGCAGATGACCCCCGCCGCGTTGCTCAATGCTCATCGCATCTTATGGCGGACGGCCTTTTCACCCGGTCACGTCGCCCGGCGTATCGCTCGCGGCAGCCGCTATCTGCGACCGGGCGCCTGGCTGCTGTCGCTGTTGATGAACGGTTTCTACGGGGGTAAGCGGCTGCGGGGCAACGAGCCGATTGATATGGCCCTGCGGTTACCAGGGGTGGTGTTTCAGCCGGGGGCGTAGCGAGCAACGGCATCAGTTCATCACCATTGCTCAAAGAGCCGGTTTATTTTTGGAGTCCAAAGCTGTGCTTTGTTACCCAATTCGGCCCCCAAAGTAAAACTTTGGACTCCTTTTGCGTAAGTCCTGGTTTAGAATTATTGGGCCACCGCCTGGGTTGGACGCCATAGCAACAACAGAATAATGAATAGGCTGGCATTAAACATTGGAAAGGCGGAAACGGCGAAACTGACAGTGCCGTTGAGCGAGTAAACCAGCCCGACGGCCAGATCAATGATCTGAATTAGAAGCATATTGTTGATCCAGAAGATATTCTCTGCCGGCGCTCTGGCAATGAAAAACATGCCCAGGCCATAAGCCAGAAATCGGGCCGACAACATGCCGAGCATGTAGTTCACATCGGCCGGGGGAACGGATAAGCCCATCCATTCAAGAAAGTAAGCCGGAGTCAACAGAAAGGCCAGGCCCAGTACCACTTGAACGACACCGATAACGCCTAACAGAATCTTTAGTTTTCTCATAATGTAATCTCCTTAAATTGACACTAACTTTGGGTTAAAATGGTTTAAGTTTTATAAATTATAAACTGTATATAACGTATATATAGTTATAACCAAAAAAATTACCGATTTATCTCACCGAGCAAATCGGCGATGGTTGTCTCGTTTAAGCTGGCTTTCATAGCCGCTTCGGCTGCGGTCAAGACCTCGGAGACCGCTTGCCGGCCCTTTTCAGGTTTTTTGCCGGACACCCGGAATCTTAGGTTTACTTTAAACAGTGAGCGATTATATTCTATTGCATTGAAGATATCGAGGATGGTGATCTCTGCCGGATTCATGGCCAAGCGAACTCCTCCTTTAGCCCCCTCACGAGTCTCGATGATCCCGGCTCGGTTCAAATTCTGTAGAATTTTGACGGCGCTGGGTTTGGCAATATTCAACGAGTCGGATAGCTCTTGGGTTGGCACAAAATCATAGATACCTTGTTGCACTTTATCGGCGACATACAGAACGGTAATGATGGCTTGAGAAAAGGCTAAGGAGTAACTCATTGGCTGTAAAATATAAATAATAAACTAAATATATATTATATCAAATTTTCCTCTTTGTCAAGAGGGGTATCAGCAAAATTTTAAGCGTATGAAATCACCAACAAGCCAAATTTCAAACCAAATACAAACCGGGCTGTGGTATAGTAAATTCAAACACAGACTCCTTTCTGTGGTGTGTCATACGGTTGTTTTGGTTTTTCTCCTGCTAAAAGGCCAGCCCCGTGCCAGGGCTGGCCTTTTACTTTGGGTATATTGACGGCTCATTCCTTAACGGGGCAGCAGGACGATGCCGGCCGGATCGAGGCTGAGGGTGAGCGGGTCGCCGGAGGCGAGGGACAGGGGGGCCACCGTGGTTAAATCAAAGGTCAGGGCCGGGCCGGGGTCGGGTTGGATTTGTATCTGGTAACGCCCGCCGCGAAAAGAGCGATCTACGAGCGTACCGGGGAGAGACAGCCCGCCCTCACCCTTCTCCTGATAGAGCCTGGCCGCTTCGGGCCGGATCAAAACGGTCACGGCCTGGCCGGGGGCGTAATCCTCCGTGGCCACCGCCAACTCGCCCCAGGGCGAAGCGACCCGGTTTGGCCCCAATACCTGGCCCTCGGCTAAGTTACGCAACCCCAGAAAGCGAGCCACGAAGGGGGTGGCCGGGCTGCGGTAAATTTCCTCCGGGGGACCGCTCTGCTCGATGTGGCCCCGGTTCATAACCACCACCCGGTCGGCGATGGCGAAGGCTTCGGCCTGGTCGTGGGTGACATAGACGGCGGTCACGCCGACGGACTTGAGGATGTCCCGCACTTCTCCCATCAGCCGCTCCCGGAGCGCCCGATCCAGCGACCCCAACGGCTCATCCAACATCAACAGCCGGGGCTTGGGGGCCAAACTGCGAGCCAGGGCCACCCGCTGCGCCTCCCCCCCGGACAGTTGGGTCACGGAGCGCTCTTCAAACCCCTCCAGCCCCACCAACCGCAACATCTCCCCAACACGATTGGCAATTTCGTCCTTCCCTTTTCCAAACTCCCAATCCCCTAATCCCCCAATCTCTCCCCTGCCCTGCCGCATCCGCAAGCCAAAGGCCACATTTTCAAACACTGATTTGTGGGGAAAGAGGGCGAAATCCTGAAACATCAGCCCAAAATCCCGGCGATGGGGGGGAATCGGCGTCAAATCCCGGTCATCGAGCAGGAGTTGGCCGCTGTCCGCCGTTTCCAGCCCGGCGATGATCCGCAGCAGCGTCGTTTTGCCGCAGCCGGAGGGGCCGAGCAGACAGAGGATTTCCCCGGCGGTAAGATCGAGGGAGACC
>CAZWZZ010000541.1:0-5045 GCA_964638395.1 uncultured Caldilineaceae bacterium | reverse complement strand
ACGCCATACTCCTCAATCTCAGAGGTGGGCGACTGGCGCGGCTCGGCCAGCCACATCACATAGTTGCCGGCCGCCTCAAAATCAAAGCGCCCGGTGTTGAGTACCTTTTCCGGCGGCACATTGCCAAAGCTGGTCTGCAAAATCTCGGCAGTGGGGTTTAGCTGCCGCAAGATGGCTTCCAGGCGGTTCAGGTCAGCCTCGGTGACCAGGTCGATTTTGTTGATGATGATCACATCGGCAAACTCAACCTGCTCTACCAGCAAATCGGTGATGGTGCGCTCATCCTCGTCAAACATCGCCATTCCACGCCCGGCCAGCTCCTCAGCCGAGTGGTAATCGGGCAGAAAGTTGCGGGCATCAACCAGCGTCACCATCGTATCGAGCCGGGCCATTTCGGCTAAGGCCGGGCCAACTTCATCCAGGGCAAAGGTGAAAGTTTCGGCAATGGGTAGAGGTTCGGCTATACCGGTGGCCTCGATGAGCAGATAGTCAAAACGGCCTTCAACAGCCAGCCGGTTGACTTCAAGCAGCAAATCCTCGCGCAGGGTGCAGCAGATGCAGCCGTTGCTCAGCTCGACCAACTTCTCTTCGGTGCGGCTGAGATGACTTTGCCGGTCAACCAGCCCGGCGTCAATGTTGATCTGGCTCATATCGTTGACAATAACGGCGACCCGCAAACCGGCGCGGTTGTTGAGAATATGGTTGAGCAGGGTGGTTTTGCCGCTGCCCAAAAAGCCGGAGAGAACCGTGACGGGTAGACGGGAGTCGATTGATGTTATCAAAGACGTTTTCCTTTCTAAGTGAATGTCGTAAAAAAAGTGAGCG
This sequence comes from uncultured Caldilineaceae bacterium, assembly GCA_964638395.1. Lineage (GTDB taxonomy): Bacteria > Chloroflexota > Anaerolineae > 4572-78 > J111 > CAZWZZ01. Next base: position 4,220 of record CAZWZZ010000541.1, on the reverse strand, counting down.
CTGTTGCCAGGACAACCGCGCTAATTATCGCCGTTAATCCCTGCCGACCGGCCACCAGTCCGGCGTAGCGCCAGCCCAGTTCGCGGCCAATGCTCCACAGCGTAACCAAACAGGCAGTCAGCGTGGAGGCCAGATAGACCAGCACCAGAGTTTGGCCGGCTGTAAGCGTAGCCAGTAAAGCTCCTTCGCCTTGATTGAGGATCAGCAGGCCATCTTTCCGCACTATCGAAAAGATAACGCCGGGGGCTGTCTCGCCGGGCAGGCCAAACAGGGCCAGAACAGGCGAAACCCAGGCCGCGAGTTGATCGAGGAAGCCGATATAAGCCAGCAACGCTCCCACTCCACAAATGAGGAAAAAGATCGGCATCGCTTCGACCAGAAACTTTTTGAGGACGGCCTTGACCCGCCAGCCGACGCCGCGCCAACTGGGCGCTTGTAAAAAGGCGCGGTCGGCCAGGGGAATGATGGCCGAGGAAGATAGCGGTTTATGCCACAGCCGGGTGTAAATTGCGCCCACACCAAAGAGGGTCAGCAGGTAGGGGACAAAAAGCCAGGGCTTTTGGGCTGAGTTGAAGATCGACAGCGAGGCCCCAATCTGGTAGCTGCAGGCCGAGCCAAAGGCAATCAGCGAGATACAGGCTTTCCGGGTACAGGCGCTACAGCCTCGGCTTTCGTAAACGGCGACCACGTTACAGCCGAAACCGGTCAGCACCGGAATCAGGTCGCGCCCGTTCAAACCGATGCGCCGCAGCCAGGGATCCAGGGCGGCGGTGATTCGATCTTTCAAGCCCATCTCCTCGGTTACGGCCACGCTGACCCCGATCAACAGCACCACCGGAAAGGCCCACAAAAAGGAGTACCAGCCCAGAGTGATGAGGCCGTAGTCGCCGACCAGCAAAGCAAAGAGCAGCGGCGAAAAATTCTCTATAGGGGCCAGCGCCTCAACCAAGGGGGTGATGACCCCGGCATCGGCGATGGGCTGGAGCCAGTCGGCAAAGATGTAGGCCAGATAGACCGGCAAGGCAAAGAGCAAGGCCATTGTGGCCAACGACAGCCACGGCCCCAGCCAAGGCCGCTCAAACAGGGTGCGCTGCGGCTCGACCAGCGGTACATCGGGCAGGAACGAAATCGGTTGGCCAGATAAGAGCGGTTCGGCCTGATGAATGGCTTGCAGCAAGCCGTCGCGCTGGGCCTGGTTGAGGGAGCGGGCGTTGACCAGTGCGGTTGGAATCCCTAGCTTTTGGCGGTAATCGGCCACCAATCGCTGCAATTCGGGCGAAGCCCGATCTTCAAAGGTGATGACCAGCGCCGTTTTGCGCTCGCCCAGGTCGGGCTTGATTTCAGTGAAGAGGGTGTCGATTTCCGCCTTGGCGTGCGTCCCCCGCACCACCAAGACCACCGTGTCGGCCTGGTTGATCTGGCGTAGGGCCAGCCGGGTCGACTCGCTGTCTTCCTTGATCCGAATACCGGGGGTATCAACCAGCTGGCCGGAGTGATCGAACAGTTCCGCCGCTCGAACCACCACCGTCGAGCCACGATAGTTAGTTTCATCCCCGGCCGCTTCGCCGGTCAGGGCCCGAAACAGAGCCGATTTGCCAACCGACTCCAGGCCGATCAGAACAATGTTTTTCTCAATAGAAAGAGTCATTGTCGCTTCTCCTACCAACTCGATTTCTTGATGTTTTTCTCAATAGAAAGGGTCATTGTCGCTTCTACCAGCTCGACTTTCTGACACCAGGGATTTCTCCTCTGAGGGCTAATTCGCGGAAAGTGATCCGCGACAGCCCAAAACGGCGCATATATCCCCGCGACCGGCCGGTGATCACGCAGCGGTTACGCCGCCGGGTTGGGCTGGAGTTACGTGGTAATTTGGCCAAGCCCGCCCTGTCGCCGGCCTTTTTTAGGGCTTCTCGTTGCTGGGCATACTTTTCAACCAAGCGTTGACGTTTCTTTTCCCGTTCAACTTGACTTTTCTTAGCCATTAGTCAACCTCAATCACGACATTGCTGATGTGGGTAATCAAGGTTTTCTGCTCCTGAGTCTCCACCTTGACATAGCCGCTGGAGATGCAGTACTCCACTGTAGCCGGCTCAAGGGTCATCGACGGGGCGATGATCATAACCTTAACATTTTCATATTGATTGGTGGCATAATGCTGAACTTTTCGCATGGAAATACTCCTTTAAATAATTTAAACTCATTATGCGTAAATGGCGAGGTAGCATCCTGAGTAGCGCGAAACGTAGTGGAGCGCATATCGAAGGGTGCGGGTTTGCCGAGCCTTGTTCCATTCGCCGCACCCTTCGATACGGTTTTCGCTACGCTCAACCTACTCAGGATGCTAGGCAATGAATTACGCATAATCGGTTTTAAGATTTAACAAGCACACTCAACATCACAGCAGGACAGATCGTCCAGAAACATCTGGTAGCGGCGATAGATGTCCAATGCTTCAGTCTCCAGCCCTAATTGCTCACCGATGGCTTGGGCCACGACCGCAAAACGCTGCCGAAATTTGTAGATGAAGCAGAAAATAACCTGGCCGTGGCGCACGTCCGGCCCCGTTAAAAACAAGCCCGGCGTTCGAGTCGATTCGTCCTGTTCGGTTAGCAGTGGGTAGCCTTCTTCGTGCCAGGTAAACAGGTCATCTATCAATTCCAGGCTGCTGCCAAAACCAATCCCCAAAATCGGGCGGGTGGGGCTGTGCCACTGCCGGCCATCGTCGGCAAAAATCAGGTAGCCTTGGCCGTTTGGCTCGACCCGTGCGATGGATACATCGCCCAGCAGATCGAGCCGGCCTTTTTTTAGAGCCGTGCGCAAGCGGCTGTGGGTGAAAGGGGCCAGACCCCGGCTGGGGTCGGTGGGGCGGCTCTCCCAGCGGGGCTGCCGATCCAGCACCAACACCGCTTTGCCCCGCTTGCTCAGGTTGTAGGCCGCATCCAGGCCGCTCTCGTAGCCGCCGATGACCACAAAGGACTCCCCCTCAAACTGCGCCCAACTGGAAACAGCGCTGTTGTGCAAGCAATGTTCCGCGCCGGGAAAGGGATCCAGCCAGGGATATTGAAACTCACCCGCCGCCCAGATGACAAAGCGAGCCGCGAGCCGCCCGGTTGAGGTTTGCAACTCAAAGCCCTGGCCGGTGGTATTCGGTTTTACCGCCGTTACCTCTACCCCGGTTTGGACAGGTAGCTCAAAATGCTCGGCCACATTCTTGAGATACTGGGCATACTCCGGGCCGGTCGGGTGTTCCCGTTGGAGCATATGGGCCGGCGAGGTGTGGTAGGTCACGGCGTTCAAATCGGGCGGGCCAAAGCCGTTGCTGGTAAAAGAGGGGGTGATAAAGCGCATTTCCGTCGGCCAACGGGTAAAGGAGGCCCCCACCTCATGCCGGTCAAGAATAACAAAGTTAGTTAGGCCCATCTCTTGCAGCGTTACGCCCAGGCCCACCCCGGCTGCTCCCGCGCCGACAATAATCACATTCCAAGGTTTATTTTTTTTCATCATCGTCTCCTTGAGCCTATACCATTACTGGTCATCAAGCACAGCCAGTTCCCACGCCAGAAACGGATCGGGCCAGACGGCGTGAGCTGCCTGACCCAGCGCGGCCTCGGTTTGAGACGGCGGCAAAATCAGACCGATTCGCCAGCCAGTTGATAGACAATCTAATTCCAACAGCGATTAACACTGACGTAGACCTTCACCTGATCCGGCGGTGTAACGTCACTCGCCTCGGTATCATTTTTGCCAGATGGCTCAGCCTTCAGTCGAGTAGCCTGGCGGTGATAGTAAGCGGCTAATTTCTTGGCCAGTTCCTGGTCGCTCATGTCCAGCGCCGCCGCCACAATCCGCCGTAAGCGATTGGCCTCGGCTGCGGTCAGAACGGTTTCTCTCCCTTCCATTTTGATGACCCCGTTGAACAAGGCTTGCGTGAGGAGTTGGATTTCGTCCATTGTTTATTCCTTTCAGTTTAACAACTTATTACATTTGGGTAACGCCCGACCAAACGATAGACCCCGGCCGTGGCCCGAGACAACATCGCTGCCGGGCCGATTTCAAGGTCTCAAAGTTTACTGGCAACTGCCGTGCAGCACAGCCCGTTTTCGTGCCAAAAGGGTGTCACAAATGTGACTCGCTGGATGTCTGATTTGTGACATCGAATCATGATGTAGCTGACTTGTTTCAATTGAGCGTCCGGGCCGGCCCCAACGATGGTAACTTCA
>CAZWZZ010000540.1:0-5046 GCA_964638395.1 uncultured Caldilineaceae bacterium | reverse complement strand
TTTCTTTCCTAATCCGATGTAGTGTTGTTGTTCAAGATGTGTTTGCCCATTACACGTTTCGTTTCATCTTCCAGTACCTCTTCCACGGTAAACCAATGGTTCACCGTCTGCTGATTCGTCTGTAAATCAACCCGAGATTGGGGGTAGCTCTACAGATCGTCGTGGTTAGCGCAAAGCCAGTCCGTGACTGGCGATTCCGGCCCAGAATCGCCAAGTCACGGACTTGGCTAGAGCTAAAAAAGCCGCTTTTTGACTAGTCCACGGTTATATGCAGAGCTACCAGATTTGGGCGTGATTGATACTTTTTCCAGACAGTAATGCTCTTACGAAGCGCCTCTCGGCCAAATTTACCCATCTGTTGGCTACTGTTCCCTTTACGTTGTGGCAAGACGTAGATTTTATGGGGGGTGAAGCCGACCTGCTCGGCCAAATTACTACTCAGCGTGTCAACAGGGATCACTTCACCGGCATATCTGACGTTGTCGTTGACAAAAACTACAGCCGCCCCCGGACGGCAGACGCGATACAACTCGGCGAAGACAAAGGTTAACTCGGCGAAATATTGGTCGATCATCGTCAGGATGCCCCGGTTGTTGACATCGCCTCGCGCCTTTCTAATCGAGAGGGCTGTGTTGATTTCGGCGAGCGCCTCATTCTGTTGCGCTACCTCTAAAATTTGCTCATACCGCTCTGTTTGATCGATAGATTGATAGAAACGGGCCAACTCGGTTTCTTTGGGTTTGTTTTCAACCGTGCAGGAAAGTTGGCTCTGGCGTAGATCGAAAATCTCATCATCGACGCCCAAATAGGCTAATTCCAGAGCATAAGTCCGGGTGCAATCATAACGATTGGCGTAAGGTGGCGACGTAATGACTGCCGCAAAATGGTCGGCGGCCATCGTCGGCAGGGTGTAGAGGGTATTGCCTGCAATCAATTCTTGGCGGCTCGGTTCAGGCTGATCCCGTTGCAAGGTAGCGACGTCGATGATGATGCGACTGAGCTTTTCGAGAAAAAGCTGCTTGACTCCAGGTAAATGTCCCTTATCAATACCTCGAATCGGCTTTTTCCCTTGAGCCACTCGCTTTTCGTTATTCGCCCGGATTTTTTCAGCCCGACCGTCCCACCGCAGATATTGCCCATCTTTGCGGGTGTAGCTGATTTCTTCCAGCAGACTCAGCAAGATCAATCGTCCTAACACTTTTGTATCCTCGCTGACGGTCAAGGTTTCTAGCCAACGGGTGTAGGCCATCAAATCTTTCTCACTCTGGGGCGGGAAAGCTGTTTGGGTGATAGTCAGATGGGGGAAGGAATCATCCGTTTCGGGGGGCGTGGTTTGCTCGACGAGGCGACGCAGCGAGCGTAATTCAGCCACATCATAGGCAAAGGCTCTCGATTTGGCCTGCCAGGCCAGATGGCAATGGGGCAACAGTTCGATGCCAACCGCGTCGATGCCCAACATCTCCGCCGTCAGCAACGTTGTACAGGAACCGGCAAACGGATCGAGCAAAACATTCCCCGGCTCAAGCCCCAATTCTGTGATGAAAAGCTCAACCAGGCTGGTCGAAAATCCCTCTCGATATTTGATCCAACTGTGCAAGACTTCCGTTTTGTTGGCCTGAAAACTGACCAGTTGGCGGTTGAACTTGTCCGTTTCTTCAAACAACGAAGCGTACCGTTCTTCTAAATCCAGACGAGCCGCCTCATCACAAACGCCGTCGTGGGAGAATTGCTGCCGGGCGACATCGGTTTCGGTTTTGACATCCTCAAAAAAGGATAATTGCTGCATTGGGACAAACCTGTGGCATTGAGTTGAGGCAAGTATAGCGTAGTTTAAGGATTTGCCCAAACAGAAAAATCCTTCGTGACTGTGCAGCGGCCTCCCCAAAGGGTCATTTTTCGCGGGGATTTGGGGATGAGGAGATAAATTTTTAGATAAAATCCCCAAATCTCCTAATCCCCGCTATGACATCGCTGTTTTTAGGGCAACGGCTGCATAGATACAATCCTTCAATGGTGTGAAGCGGGAAACAAAAAGGCGTGGCGATTAGGCCACGCCTTTTTCAGATTACGAAACTGGTCCCCTAGACGTAGCCATTCTTTTCCAAATAGCTCAGGATGACCTGCATACTTTCTTCAACGGTTTGATCTTTGCTGTTGACGACGATTTCGGGATTCTCCGGGGCTTCGTAGGGATCGCTGACGCCGGTGAAGTTGGGGATTTCCCCAGCCAGGGCCTTTTTGTACAAACCTTTGACATCGCGGCGGATGACTTCTTCCAGGGGAACTTCGACATAACATTCGATGAAGTTGGTCACTTCCTGGCGAATCATATCGCGGGTGGCTTGATAGGGTGAAATGAAGGAGCAGATGGTGGCCACGCCGTTACGGGAGAGCAATTTCGCCACAAAAGTGACCCGCTCGATATTTTTATCCCGGTCTTCTTTGGTGAAGCCCAGATCGCGGGTCAGACTTTCTCGAACGACATCGCCATCCAACCGCTCTACTCGTAAGTCTCTGGATTGGAGTTCCTCGACGAGGGGCAGGGCCAGGGTCGTTTTGCCAGCGCCGGATAGGCCGGTTAACCAGAGGACAAATCCTTGTTGATTGTTGTTAGACATTTTGTTTATCTCCGTAGTATTTGAATTTGTGGGTAACACTCAGTAAACCGCGATGCACCCCCTTCGACACTTCCTACGGTCGCAGGACGCGGCTTCGGTATAACCTCGTCCCTCGGTTTACTCAGGATGCGGTTGCGGTCTCCTGACAATCGAAATGACGGTTAAGCCATCACCTTGTTTCCATTTTCCTGAATGAGTACTTCATCTTCATTTTCCAGAAGCAACCCTTCCTTGATGAGATAGTCGATGATGGTGCGGGCATTTTCTTCGGGGGAATGGTCGATGGTATCCAACACGATTTCGGGGTTGAGGGGCGGTTCGTAAGGATCATCGATACCGGTCAGCCCTTTGAGATCACCCCGCTTGCTCTGGGAGTAGAAGCCTTTGTTGTCCCGTTCGATACAAACTTCTAGCGGCGTATCGACGAAAACTTCGATGTAATTTTCACCGATCAGGCGGCGCACATCGTTCCGGGTACCGCGATAGGGGCTAATGGCGGCGGCGATGACGATGCCATTGTGCCGCACGATTTCACCGGCTACGAAGCCGATCCGCCGGATGTTGGTATCTCGATCTTCTTTGCTAAAGCCGAGACCCTTGGAGATATGCGTCCGAATGGCCGCCCCATCCAAAACGGTGACCTGCCGCCCTTTTTCCATCAACATACTGGTCAGGGCGTTGGCCATCGTCGTTTTCCCGGCCCCGCTCAAGCCGGTAAACCAGATACAGAAACCACGCTCGTGGCGCGGCGGCGACATCTTGCCCAAAATCGCGGCGGTTTCGGGACGGGTGAACCAGGTCGGCAGCGGTTTCCCTTGAGCCAGGTAATCATTACGAACCTGAGTGCCGGAGATGGAGTAAACTTCGGCCCCTTTCGGAATTTCCGTCTCTTCGACGTAACGGTCTTCATCCCGCAGGTAAGAAAGCGCCTTGAAGGGAACCATCTCCACGCCGACTTCATCTTTATGCTTAACCAGTATTTCCTGAGCATCGTAGGGACCGTAGAAGGGTTTACCGCTGGAGTCTGTGCCGGGGCCGGCGTGGTCGCGGCCGACGATGAAATGGTTGGCCCCATAGTTGCGGCGAATGATAGCGTGCCAGACCGCTTCCCGGGGACCGGCCATCCGCATCGCTAAAGGTAGCAGGCTGAGAACAGCTCGGTTGGGGTCATAGTAATTCTTCATCAGACTTTTATAGATTCGGACGCGGGTGTAATGGTCCACATCACCCGGCTTCGTCATCCCGACGACGGGGTGGAGCAGAAGACCGCCGTTGATCTCATCCATGGCCCGTTTGGTCAGCTCCTCGTGGATGCGATGGAGCGGGTTGCGGGTCTGGAAAGCCACGACATTTTTCTGGCCCATCTCGGACAATAACGCTCGAGTCTCGGCCGGGGTATGGCGCAGTTCAGTAAAATCGTAGGCCGGCGGCAGGTTAATAACCTGCAAGGGGCCGGAGATGTAAATTTTGCCCCAGGTTTGCATCTCGGCGACCAGCGGGTGGCGCACATCCTCTGTGCCACACACATAGCGTGCCTCGCGGGTCGGGTTCCAGGCAAAGGCTTCCTCAACTTGCATAATGGCAATCAGGTTGTTGCGAGTGTCGCGCAGAGCTACCTCTTTGCCTAACATCAGGGGCGTATTTTCATCGATGGGTAAAGTTATCGGTAGCGGAAAAATCATACCGTTCGCCAGACGCATCTCTTCAACGACGCGGTCATAATCGGCTTTGCCCATAAAACGATCCAATGGGGAGAAGCCCCCCACTGCCAGAACCTCAAGATCGCACAATGCGCGGCTCGATAGTTGGATCGAGGGCAAGGTGTTGGCCTTGCTGATGAGTTCGGGTCGCTCTTCGGGATCGACCACTAAATTGACCAGTTTCCCACCATAGGGAGTAATCAGATTATCGGACATAGTTTCACCTCGTAGTTTAGTTTTAGTTGCTTATCACAGCGAGTAACTCTCAAATCTGGGTTGGGAGTGTGTTGCCCACTGAACAGGCCGGTTTAAAGATTCTGACACAACCCAACTAAAAGGGAAAGTCTCCGGGACTGCTCGGAAGAAAACTCCGGGCAGGTTTTGACTTTCCCCTCGTTGGAATGACTGAATTATAATAATCAGTATAGCACACAATTATTTAATATAACATATACCGGTTTGAATTTGGTTTGAATTTGGCCAAACCTCAAGCATTGGGAGTCAAATTGCCATCATCTGACCGGTATCATCGTTACAGGTGGTAAAGTTGGGATGGTTCACAAATAGGTTGACACTTTCTTCCCCGCCGGATTGAACAACGTCACTCCGTAAAACACAAAACGTTAAACGTGAAGTGTTATTTTGCCAAAATCATTACGTTTTACGCCTTACCACATTGTAAATAAAGTAATTGTGGTTTTGTCATTGCGAGCGTAGCGAAGCAATCC
>CAZWZZ010000539.1:0-5051 GCA_964638395.1 uncultured Caldilineaceae bacterium | reverse complement strand
AACGACCGACTCCTGCCTCTTTTCCTACTCGTTATCACCCACTCTCTGACACTGATTCTCTCCTTTCTCGATCTTGATTCTCTCGACCGCCTCGACAATGTGAGCAACGTTCTCTCTCTCTTGAACATCGTCTGGATTACCTGGGCGTTGGTGGGCCGCCTGCCCAGACTGGGGCCGCTCCCCATCGGGGTGGGCAGTGGGGGGCTGGCGGCGGTCGTTTTGCTGCCGCTGTTGCCGGGCTGGTCTATTCCCGTTCAGTTGCACGGGCTGGTGCTGGCATTGGGGGGTGCTTTTTTTACCGTGTGGGCCACCAAAGAGATTGGCTGGCTATCTGTGGCCACGCTCTTTCTTTTGGCCCTGGCCAGCTTCATCAGTCTGGTCGATTTGGATGAAGTGGCCGCCTACACCACGCTGCTCAGCTACGCCTTGTTCGTGGGGGCGCTCTACCGGGCCGGGTTACGGATTTACATCGACCGGGATCGGGTGACTCAAGACCTGGTTCAGGAAATCTACGAACTCAACCGGGAGCGGCAACGGTTGATGGATGTTAGCGAGATGATTAGCAACGTGCCCAACCTGAACCACGCCGTGGAACACCTCGTCCGTAGCCTGGCCCAGGCCATTCACGTCGATCAAGCGGCCATTTTTACGGTTGATAGCCACGCACGCCAACAAGCCCATCTGTTGACCCTCTACAGCCCGCACCGTCCTTTTCATATTAATGACCCCACAATGACCACGTTCAGGCTCATCAACTGTCCGCCCCTCCGGGAAGCGATCAGCCGCCGGCAACAACTTTTACTGCCCGGCCTCCAGGCCAACGGGTTATCCAAATTGTATGATCTGTGGAACGAAGAGCGCACCGGGCCAACCCTCCTCCAGCCGCTTCTGGTGCAGGGGAACCCGATTGGGGTCTTGATGCTGGGCAACCCGGTCAGCCAGTCTCCGCTCCGAGAGGCAGATGTCCGGCTGTGTGACCACCTGGCGGCGCAGATCGCCATGATTGTCGAGCAACGACGGCGCTATATCGAGCTGGAAAATGAGGCCAAGGCGATGACCCGGGCCGTCAAAAAGCAGCTTCACGAGCCGGATGAGCAGCAAAAGGCGATTTTGGAGGCGACCAGCGATGGGGTGATCGTCATCAACGCCAAAGGACGGGTGCAGTTTGTCAACCACGCCGCCGAGCATATTCTGGGCAAACCGGGCCAGGCCCTCATTGGTCAGGCGGCGGAAACGCTCTATCGCCAATTGGACAGCCGCTATCCGGGGGATGATCTGATCGGCACTTTTGCCAGGCGGGAGCAACCGCTGCCGACCTTCATCGAAAAAAATGAACGGGCTATCCAGGGTCGGCTGATTCCCTGGCGTAACAAAAAGGGTGAATTTTTGGGCATCATTGCCGTTTTCCGAGATGTGACCCGCGAGGTGCGGGCCGATGGGGCCAGGAATGATTTCATCGCCGCCCTGTCCCACGAACTGAGAGCGCCGCTGACGGTCATCACCGGCTATTCCGAACTGTTGGCCAACGGCTTGATGGGGGATTATCCGCCCCAACTGCGGGAAGTGCAACACGCTGTCTACAAAAATGCCCAGCGTATTCGAGAGATTCTGGACAATGCCATTCGCATCAGCGCCCAGAATCGGCATCGGGTTCTGCCCCGGTTTGAAGAGATCGACGTGTGCAAAATCATCGAGAGTACGGTCCGTGAAATTTTGCCCCTGGTGCGTCATCACGAATTGAAGGTCACTCGTGAGATCAAACCGGACACTGCGTCGATAGTCGCCGATCCCCGCCACGTGCATCGTATTCTGTACAACCTGTTATCGAACGCTTGCCACTTTACCCCGCCGGGGGGACGCATCAAGCTCAAAGCCTGGACGCAGTTGTACAGTTGGGGGCGCGATACCCGCCCCTATCTATTTATTACTGTTGCCGACAATGGGATTGGCATCCCGGAAGAGGAACAAACCCGGATTTTTGACCGGTTCTACCAGATAAAACATCAAATGCCCCACAAACGGAGTAGTATGGGCTTGGGTTTGACGGTGGTTAAAGAGTTGGTCGAGTTACACAAAGGCAAAGTCTGGGTTGAAAGTGAGGTGGGGCAAGGCTCGGTTTTTCGGGTGGCCTTGCCGACTCATCAGGAATATTAGCCTACATCATCAAGGGTATGCTATAATGCGTGACAGGTATCACTATCATCGAGAAAAGAGTATGACCAACACAAAAGATTCCGGTTCTATTCTGATCGTCGAGGATGACGAAACGCTCCTACAGACATTGCAATACAATTTAGAGACAGAGGGCTACAAGACTGAGATTGCCTGGGATGGCCAGGCGGGGTTGGAATTGGCCCGCAGCCAACCCTTTGACCTGATTATTTTAGATATTATGCTGCCCGGTCTGGATGGGTTGTCGGTCTGTCGTATTTTACGGCGAGAGTTGGATGTGCCGATTATTATGCTGACCGCCCGCTCCAGCGAGGTCGATAAGATCATCGGCCTCGACTCCGGGGCGGATGATTATATCACCAAGCCCTTCAGTCTGGGCGAGTTACTGGCCCGCATCCGGGCTGCCCTGCGGCGCAAGCCCAAAGATGCCTCGCCTGAATATTTCCAGGCCGGTGATTTATCGCTGGATTTGGTCGGGCGCAAGAGTTACAGAGGTCAGGCTGAACTCAACTTGAGCCACAAAGAGTTTGATCTTCTGGCCGAGCTGATGCGGAACAAGGGCATGGTTCTCTCCCGCGATCTGCTGTTGACCAAGGTGTGGGGGTATGATTATCACGGCGGGTCGCGGACGGTGGATGTCCATGTGCGCTGGCTGCGGGAGAAGATCGAAGAAAATCCCTCCAAGCCGAAGCGCATCACCACGGTACGCAGTATCGGGTATCGCTTTGAAGGCTAATGCCCCTCTGCCGCTTCTTCCTCCTCCATTCTAATAAGGGCATTGTTGAGCGCCTCCTGGAGATTGCCGGTCACCCGATAGATGGAGCGGTCGGCAATGTTGGTGGCTAAATCGGCAAAACGCTCCAACTCGCGGGCGGCCCGTAACAGTTCATAAATGGCCTCGACCCGGTTGGGGTCCTCCGTTTGGGCCATTTGTTCCATAACCATATTGTGAACGTGAGCAAACAGGCGGTCCACCTCTTGATCCTGCTCGATCACCTGTTGGGCCAGAGCCACGTCCTTTTTGGTATAGGCCGTCATCCCATCCCGTAACATACTTAACCCCATGTCGCCCATCTGTTGTAGTTCTGAGGGCTGGGGGATGCCGATATATTGCCGTAAGTGGGGAATAACTTTGGCGATCCCCTTGGCCTGATCCCCCATTCGTTCCAAATCGACGATCATATTCATCACCGTCACAATATTCCGCAGATCACTGGCGGCGGGCTGCTGCGTGACGATCAGGGCAAAACATTCGGCCTCGAGGGCGAAACGGGTCGCGTTCACATCCTTGTCGGCCAGGCGGACTTGTTCGGCCAGACCGGCATCTAGCCCTTTGAGGGCCTTCAGGGCCAACCTCATCTCTTCCTCAACCATACTGCCCATTGTCAAAACCTCATCCCGCAGCCGGGTCAATTGACGATCAAATCGGTTACGCATATAACCTCCCTGGTTACAAAGTTACCCCTTGAGATGGAATAAATAAACATAATTATAAAAATAACATAACTTTGAGGCTTCGTCAAAGCTATGTTAAAAATATTTAATGGCATTTTTACCCGTTCTTAAAAATCGCTTAATCCATCCTGTAATTTGGGCGCTTATAATGGCTCAGACTAAAGCCAGTAAACCGTAAACTGTGAAGCGCAAAGGAATATTTTCAGTAGACCGGCATCTTGAGTAGACCGAGGTATGAGGTCGTATCGAAAGGTGCGGTTGCGGTCTACTGTTTTTGCCAAATATCATTACGTAAACAGGACAAAGCAATGGACATCATTCGAAAAAACGACCGTTTTACTCAACTACTGCGAACGTTGGAGAGTGGTTGGGAAATTGATGAACCTGTTCTCTTGGGAGCCTTGTGGCAAACGGAGGCGGAGAGCAGTGGGTCTTACCATTTTGTTCTCAAAAATCGGCAGGAAGATCGGACGACGATGATGAGCCTGCGTCCCTCAGCAGAACTTCTGTTATTTTTGGCCGAAAATAATATCCAAATCTCCCCGGTTCGGCGCTAATCGAAGGCTGTGTCTCGCCATCACTTAAGAATGTTAAGCATATTTAACACGTTTTTAATTTATCCTTAAAGGAGTGTTAAAGCTCCCTTCAATCGAACGACCTATACTGACAGCATAGTTATTTTCTTCTCCTCCTTTGTTGTCGCCGGGGATAAGGTTGGCGTGGGACCTTATTCCCGGCATCTTTTTGTTTAAAAGGGGGGGAGATCGTAGCTCTGAAAACTTCTGTTAAAAATATTTAACAGTTACTTTACCGGTTCTTAAAGTAGGGTTAACTGAATATTTAAACAGAAAGACTATTTTCAAACCCTGTGTCCTAAATTTGTACGACCATCCAAAATGGTCAGGACAAAAGATACTATACCAAATTTACTATCATTAAGTATCGGAGGAGATTTCTAAGTATGTCGTATCGAGTAAAGCCGAAAACATTACTCATCTTGTTGAGCCTATTGCTCTCTTTTGGTCTGGTGCTGAGTGCCTGTGGCGGCACCGAAGCGCCGGCCGAAGTCGAGGAAGAACCGGCGGTTGAAGAAGAAGTTGCCGAAGAAGAACCGGCGGTTGAAGAGGAAGTCGCTGAGGAAGAAATGGCCGAGGAAGAAATGGCCGAAGAAGAACCGGCGGTTGAAGAGGAAGTCGCTGAGGAAGAAATGGCCGAAGAAGAAATGGCCGAAGAAGAAATGGCCGAGGAAGAAATGGCCGAAGAAGAACCGGCCGAAGCCATGGATGGCGTGATGCTGCCGGAAGTGGATCCGTTGAGCGTGTCAGGTGACATCATCACCGCCGGCAGCTCGACGGTCTTCCCGCTGGCCGAGCGGATGGCGGAAGTGTTCCAGGACGAAGGGTATGCCGGGAACATCACCATCG
>CAZWZZ010000538.1:0-5054 GCA_964638395.1 uncultured Caldilineaceae bacterium | reverse complement strand
ATACGGCTACCGCCTACTCAGGATGCGTTTGTCGCTCAACTGCGTAACTCCTAATGCTATCAGAAACATTCTTGGTCCTTTGGTTGGTATGAAATGTGCTAACAGCGAATTAAGAACCTACGGATTGAGCGCCTGCACCGCCGGCTTCAGGCCCAACGCCTCAACCAGGGCGCTCAGTTCGGCGTCGGTCAGGGGGCGACCTTTCCCGGCATAGGCGGTCAGGGCGGCTTCCATCACGTTGGTGCCGAAGGAGCGGCCATCGAGCCGGGGCGTGCCGGTCACCAGATAGGCCAGGCCCCGCTCCCGCATCAAGGCCACATCGGCCTCAGTTGTGGTGTTGGTGATGATGATCTTGCCTTGCAAATTGTGGGGCAAATGGCGGCGAATGTAGAGAAAATCCCCGGCGATGACCGGGCCGTAGTCGAACCATTTCTGATATTTCGGCTGGCTCTTTTCTTGATTTTGACCGGTCGGGTAGAGCATGCTGATCGGCATCAAGCCAATGATCGGCAGCAAAATCTGGGCCAAACGCCGCAGTCGGGGTAGTCCTTTGACCGGCAGCGGCAGGCCCAAGCCAAACATCAAATCACAAAACACCAGATCGAACCCGGCCCGGTGCAGCGACTCGGCCATGCCGTACCGGTCTACGGCCATGGGCATCATCGCCCGGCGGGGGAGAAGGGGATGGGTGAGGTGGGGTTCGGCCCTCTGAAAGATGGTGCGTTCCAGGGTATACTTGAGGCCCCGGCCATCGAGGCAGGGCGTCTGTGTGACATCCTGGACCAGTTTTAGACCGGAGCGGAGGGGGTAGTTTTTATCCAGCAGACGGATGTAAAGCTCAACGCCGCCGACGCCCAGAGCATCTACCTGCCCATCGAGGGATTTAAAAAGGTCTCGCGCCTTTTTTTCATCCCCATCACAGCCGATGCGTTCGACCAGAATGGTCTCGTCACCCAGTTTGAACTGGGTCTTTTTATCCCGCGTCGAGCTGCCCAGGCTGACGCTGACGACCTGTTTCATGGGCCGGGGGAGCCGCCGTAGAGATTGACCAGAATCAACCGGCTGAAAAAGATGACCAGGAGCATGGCCGGCAGGCTGCCGATAAATGCCAGCAGAATGGCCTGCCAGCGGGGAATCTGTTGGGCGGCCTTCTCAATCCGGTGGCCGATAATGAAAAAGATCAGCAGAAAGCCGATGATCTGCCAGACGAAGCCGTCTTGGGCCAGAAACAGCCCGCCAATCGCCCCGGCAATCATCCCCCATTGGAATAACTCCCGGCGGATGGGGTCGAAGGCAAAAAGATGCTGCTCATCCTGTTGTTGAAACCGATTGGGGTTTAATTTTCGTTTTTTCTTGGCCACGACTACTCCAGTTCGATCTCGGCGACGGCACCCGGTGGGGGCGGTCGGGAAATTTAGCGATCATCGTCACTGTTTAGGGAATTGACTCCGCCACCCACTGGAGGGGATCAACGGCAATGCCCTGTAGCCTCACTTCCCAATGCAGGTGTGGCCCGGTGACCAGACCGGTATCGCCAATATAACCGATGAGGTCGCCGCTCTGCACCTCCTGACCCGCTTCGACCATCATCTGGCTTTGGTGCCAATAGCCGCTGAACAGCCCCAGGCCGTGGTCGATCAACACGGCATTGCCCCGCAGCGTCAACGTTTCGGCCAGGACGACCCGGCCCGGCGCAGGTGCATAAATGGGGAGGCCCACCCCCCCGCCAAAATCGGTACCGCCGTGAAAGGTAGTGACCGGCGCACCGTTGTAGCTCCGCCGCGTGCCAAAATCGCTGGTAATGCGGAGCGATTCCGGAGCGACGGGATAGCTAAACGCCCCGTCCCACCGGGGTTGGGGGGAGACCTGGGACCAGAGGCCGACCAGCTTCTCCCGCTCCTGCTCGATCAGCTCCTCGGTCAGCAATGCGCCCCGCTCGGCATCCAGGTCGATGGTTTCTGTGCCATACGGCCCGTCGATGATCTGCACGTTGACAAAGGTCCGGGCGGTGGTTCCATCGTCTCGCGTGGCCATCAGGGTGATGGGGTACAGATTGGGGTGGGCCAAAGCGTGGATACCGAGGATGCTCCACCTGCGATTCTCTCCGGCATCTTTGAAGAAAAGGGGGCGGCCTTCAAAGGTGCCGCTCAACGTGGCCGGCTCCGATAAGGTGACATCGAGAACCAGGGTGCGGCCCTGGTTGATGACCGGCTCGGAGAGGTTGATGGCTGCAAAGGGCGCTTCGAGCGGGTCCGGCGCCGGGGGGCTGGTTGGAATTTGCAAGGCTTGTCCGGTTTGGATGACATCGGGCGTGGCCAGGTCATTGACCAACGTCAGCGCCCCGACAGTAACTTTGTGTTGGGTGGCGATGTTGTAGAGCGACTCCCCGGCCCGAACGATGTGAGGTTCGGTCTTGAGGGGCGGCAGTTCGCTCAGGAAAGGCTCCATCGGGGGCGTCACGCCGGGGAGAAACAGGGTTTGGCCCGGAAAAATGAGGTTGGGGTTGGTCAACTGATTGGCCAGGGCGATGTCGGCCAGGGAAATGTTGTAATGGAGGGCAATCAACAGCGGCGTATCGCCCCGTTGAACCTCATAGTGGAAACCATCCGGCGTTTGCTGCTGTTGCGCCAGAGACGGCCCCACCATTCCCAACGGGACAATAACAGTAAGAGTCAATAGAACCAGGGTAATTCGTTTAACGTTTCGGAAGAAATCAGTCATTATGTAAAGCTCTGCTAAGTTTTCTGTATTGTAATCGCAATCGTTGATTTACGCCAACAGCCAATAAAAAAAGCCACCCAACGGTGGCTTTTTTTAATCCGATGGAGCAGTGCGATGACCAAGACCTCTAAACGGGCCGAATACCCTGGTAAACTTTACGTCCGCCCACGGTTCGCAAAATAGTTTCCGGCGATTTTTGCTGAATCTTCTGGTAGATTTCGATAGGCGTCAAGGGGGTATTGTTGTTAGCGATAAAGACACGAAAGACGGCTGTGGTCAGCGGCGTGCGCTCATCAATAAAGTCCGGTTGTTGGCTACAATACGTCGAAATACAGTGCCAGATGGTATCCAATTGAAACACTTCACCCGTTTCGGGATCAACCCAGTCAAAATCCTCCGGCTTTTGATGCCGGTCCCGGCACTCCGGGCAAGCGTGACTCTGTAAGATCGTCCTGAAACTGCGGCTTGATTTTTGCCACCAAAAAAAGTCGATATGGAATTTTGTCTCAAGTGTTGGCTTTACAAATTTCGGCATAAAGTCGCTACATCCCTCAATGAATACTATTGTTTACTAATCATCGATGCTGGCATCATACGTCCAGTAGCCGTGATCCATCGGTATAAAACAAGCCCGTGTCGTCAATTCTTGGAACACGACCCCCGGCGCAACCCGGCGGATAATGTTGACCGCGCTGTAGAGCGTTTTGGCGTGAACGGTACTCTGGGGGTTGAGCTTGGATAGCTCCGGGAAAATGTGTCGGAGCAGGCGGTACACCGACTCTTGCCTATCCTCCGTTTTGAGCCACAAGCTGTCGATCTGGCCTGGATCCGTCTCGCCGATAATCATCAATTCATCATACCGGCAGGCCAGTGGCTCTTTATTCATCTGGAAGGTCAGCCGGTTGTTGGTGACCGTTGCTAACCTGACCCAGTCGCGTTGGGTGCGGGTCGGTTCATATTCGATGATGACCTGAAGCGGCGTTTTACCCCGTTTGATATGGATATAGGCCCCGACCGGCAGATTATTCTCGTTGAACCACGCTTCCAACCCGAAGACGTAGCGATGATGACTGACCGCCCAACCCGGAAAGGTATCCCCGCTGCGCCCATCCACAAATTCAAATCGAACCGGATTATAATCACTGGTGGGGAAGAACGTTTCAGTCTTCGGTGTCAACGGTAACGTGCCAACCCGCCGGTGTGGATAGTTGAGCGTAATCGTTATCTCGTTCAGTTCCGGGTCAACGGGCGTTATATCTTCAGGCTCCGTGGCCTCGTCATCAATTTGAACAAGCAGATCATACAAATCATCATCAAAATCGCTGGCATCATACGGTTCGGGCGTAAATTGGAGGCGGCGGGGCTTGTGCCGGGCTTCCGGCGGCTCCAGCCGTTCCAAATACCACAAGGATTGACCCGATGGCCCCACATCTTCAAAGCGGTCATCATTGGCCAAACGATAGCTAACCCCGAAGCGTAAAAGGTCGGTAATCTCTTTGCCCTCGGTCAATCCCATCTGCTCGATCAGAGGGTCAATCCCAAGCGGGCCTTGATTGATGTCAATGGCCGCGTCAGCGATGTTGAACAAGCCTTCATGGAAATCGACCAAGAGACCGGTCAGGAAGTATTTTCCCTGAAACCGGACAAATTCATCGTTGGCGTCGAAGGCATCTTCGACCTTGGGGCGAATGGTGTCCCGGTAGGCTTCATAGATCTCTTCGGGGGTCATCGCCCCTTGTAAAGAAGAGAAGCTCTGGTCGCTATCATTCAGCAAATGGGGATGGGAGAAGTTAGCCGCAAATTCACGGGTCGGGCCGCGCTTATTCTCAAAATCGACCCCAATCACCGTAAACGTCCCATAATCGGGATGCTGGGCCTCACGGGTATATGTGACAGCGCCGACGGCGAAATCCAGCATCGGAAACACCAATTTCTCATCGACCTCGTAACTCTCTTTGGGTTGATAGAGCTTGCCCTGTTGCAGCTCGCTCCGACTTTGTACCTCTTCGAGGTCGCAGTACTGCTTAACCAAAGCGATAGCAATATCATCCAGAGTGAATAACCGATTCTCTTCGATGATTTGATTAGAAATAAATTCAAAATCTTTCTGGGTAACAGAAAAATTTTTTTGCCAATAAGTGAGATTTTGTGTCTTTCGTTGTATCAACTTTACGGAGTGCCTCTTAATTTTTTTGAGGATTTCAAACACACGGCTAAAAATTATACTCTTATTGTTAGAGCTTGACAAATTTCTTGTGTTTGACGAAGATGATTAAAGAATAGGAGTTACGCAGTTCGCATCCCGAGTAGCCTTGAAAAGGCGTATCGAGGGG
>CAZWZZ010000537.1:0-5055 GCA_964638395.1 uncultured Caldilineaceae bacterium | reverse complement strand
CTGTCGCGTCAGACCTCGCAGGTTTCTAAAACCTACAAGGTCAACTGTGATAACCTCACTCCTCCAACTTACCTCGCTTCAACAACACCGTCACCATGCCTAGCCCCATCACCAGCCAATAGATGGCGGCGATGTGGATGAAAGTCAGGTTGAAGTAGAAATGGTCGAAGATGCCGCCGACCAGCGCCCCCAGGATGGCCGCGCCGTAGGCCAGCATCGGGGTTTCCACCGGGTCGCCCGGCGGGAGTTGCCGCCAGGCTCTAAAGATGAGGAAGAGGTAGACCAGCCCGATCAACAGATAGAGACCGGCTCCGATCAACCCCAACTGTTGGGCCAGGAGGAGGTAGACGCTGGAGACGCCGACATACAGATCGATGTCAGGCGTGCCGAAGAAGCCGACGCCGGTCAGCGGGTAGCGGCTTATCAAGTCAAAGGCATCTCTGTACTCCCCGAAGCGCATCTGGGTGGCTAAATCCTGGCCCCGGATGCCCTCGATGAAGCGTTCGACGTATAGTTGGGTCTGGGGCAGCAGCACCATCAGGGCCGCGGCGGCGATCATGACCCAGATCAGCTTGCGGTAGCGCAACAGACTGACCACGCCCAGACCGGCCAGCATCCCCAACAGTGAGCCACGGGAGAAGGTCAGGTACAGCGTGACCAGCATCAGGCCGCTGATGAGCAGTAAGTAGCGGCGGGGCATCAGCGGACGGCTGGCGAAGAGGTGGGTGATAGTGATGATCGTCAGGAAGACGAGCAGCCCGCCCAGGGCGTTGGGGTCAATCGAGGTGGAGATAGCCCGCATCGGCTGCTCCGGGTCATCCTCGATAAAACGGAGGATGCCCTCGGTCGGGTATTGGAAGACCCGCAGCATCGCCAGCAGCCTGACCGTCCATTCGCCGGGGATGACGTAGAAAAAGATGCCCAGCGCCGCCGTCCCGCCCCCGGCCCAGATGATGACCCGCGAGATTTGCTCCACCTGACGCAGGGTTCTGACCTGGTTGATAATCAGGAAAAAGAGGCTGACGGCCAGCATCACCTCCAGGAAATTGCGGGCCACGGTCACATTCAGGCCGGCGTAGCGCAGGCCCAGAATGAGGACCAGGACAGCCCAGCCCTGAAAGGCCAGAATCAGGCCACCCAGCGGGGAGATAATAAAGGTCCGCTGCCGGCCGGTGATGAGGCGCATGCCCCAGACGGTGAATAAAGCCCCCAGGGCCAGGTCTAAAAAGGTGGGCCGAAAGCCGATGGTGAAGGGCAGGGCGGCGTAGGGCAGTAAACAGATGAGGCCGATGAGGGCAAATAGCCCCACCTGGGCGCTGCGGAGCATCAACAGGCCGATGCCCAGCGCCCCGATCAAACCGATGGCGATAATCGGCCCCAACCCACCAAACAGAGCGCCAACCAGCAGCCCGGCGGCCAGGGCCACAAAAATAATCCCCGTCAAGGCGATGCGGGGATTATCGGCCGTAATCCAGTTACGGAGTAAGTTAAGGGGGGGGGTGGTCATAGGCTATAGATTTTTGAGGTTTTGGGTGTTGAGCATGCCGGTGGGCAGCTTGAGGGGGCCGGTGTAGGTGCGCCGTTTTTGCCGTTCGGCCTGCTCTTTGAGGACGCGGATGGTGATGCTGGTTCCCTGGCCCGGCTTGGAATGGAGGTTCAGTTCGCCGCCGATGGCCTCGGTTCGTTCTTGCAGGTTAATCATGCCCAAACTGCCCCGCTCCTGATAATTGCTCATCACTTCGTCCACGTCAAAGCCTTTGCCATCGTCGCGGATGATGGTGTACAAGGCTTCGGCCGTTTCCCGCAGCTCAACGATGATATTCTCAGCCTCGGCGTGTTTGATGGCGTTGTTGACCGTTTCCTGAACCAGCGCAAAGATTGTCGATTCCACCTTGTCATCCTGCCGGGAGACATCCCCATACGGTTTGTTAAGCGTCAGCTTCGTTGTCCGCTCGATGTCTTTCTGGCGACGCTCCAGGAACACTTCCAGAGCCGCTTCCAGGCCGTGGGACTCCAGGGCCAGGGGACGTAGCTCGAACAGGGCGGTGCGGAGTTGGTGAACCGATTTTTGGGCCATCTCCTCCATATCGGCAAACTCTTTGGGCAGGTACTCGCCCACTTTGTCGGGCTGTTTGGTGATGGCTTGCTTACAAAAGTCGATGCTCATCAAAATACCGCTGACCCATTGGGTCGGCCCATCGTGTAGATCGCGAGCCAATTTCTTGCGGGCTTGCTCCTCGGCTTCGATGACCTTGTCTCTCTCTTCCAAGACGCTTTCGTGGAGGCGAGCGTTGTCGATGGCCACCGCTGCGTAGGAAGCGATGGAGGTCAGCAGCTTTTGATCGTGATCGGTGAAGTTCCCAACCTTTTTGTTCATCACCTCTAGCACCCCAATAATGCGATCCTGCAAGATCAGGGGCACACACAGAATATTGCGGGTGTAGAAGTTGACCGTTTTATCCAACTTCTTGAAATGGCGCTCATCCTGGGAGGTGTCGGCAATCAGCAGCGGTTCGCCGGTCTCGGCTACCTCCCCGGCGATGCCTTGCCCTTTGGGGATGCGGAAGGGCTTGATTTCATCCGCTTTCGCCCCCAGCGCAATCTGAAAGACCAGGTCGCCGCTGGCCGGGTCGGTCAACAACAGCGAGCCGGCCTCGACTTCGAGCATCCACTCCACCTGCTCCATAATGCGGGTCAACACCTCGTTCAGGTGCAGGGTGGAGGCCAGGGTGTGGGCCACATTGTTGATGAAGGCCAACTCTCGCGCCCGGCGCTGGCTGGCCTCGAACAGCTTCGCGTTCCGAATGGCGATGGCCGCCTGGGTGCCGATGGCCGACAGGAGCCACAGATCGTGATCGTTGAAGGCGTCCGGTCGATAATCCCAGGCCAAAATTACACCCAGCGCCGTCTCGCCGAGGAGCGCGGGGTTGACAATCGGCACGCTCAGCCAGGAACGCACCGGGCGATTGGCCCGAATTTTGTCCATTTCAACGATGCGATCATCATTCTTTCCGGCCAGATCAGTGATAAGCAATGGGGATTGCGTAGACAATGTTTGGTAAATCAAACCCTGTTCATTCTCAGGGGTCAAGGTAAACGATTTTACCCGGTTTCCCTCATCGAAGACCAGACAGAAGTCTAAACTATGGGACTGTGAGTCATAAATAGCGATGGCGAAATTAGAGACATCTAGCAAACGGCTGGTTTCTTTATAGAGGGCCCAGACGACTTCTTTTAGGTTCAAACTGGAGCCAACAGCGACGCCAACGTTGTAAAGCGTGGTCACCTCTTTGATCTCGGTATTGAGGCGCTCAAATTCGTTAACGGCCCCGGTCGGATAAGTACGCGTCGCTGCGTGCCCATTTTCTTGTTTCTTATGGGGGTATGTAACATCTGATGGTTGTCTATTCATCATTGCTCAACAATCTCGAACTGATTCGTCAAATTGCCCAAATCTGGGACGCAGCCGGTCAGGCGGGACAAAAGTACTACACCATGACAACTATAGCAGAGAAAGGTTTGAATCGGGTTTGAGTTTAAAAAATTCCTCACATTTTATAAAAATACAATCAAGACCTGTCAGCTTTTCGTAACCGCTTTTGGTTGAAAGTCGATGACCGAATGGAATAATCAGTAGACCGCAATCCCATCCTGAGTAAACCGAGAAACGAGGTTGTATCGAAGGGTGCTGCGGTCTCCTGATAATTGAACTTTCAAAGTCGCCTTCGGAAACCTGACAAGTCTGGTCTGAACAGGGCGTATTTATCTTGTATCAACGAAACGAAAATTGAAATGGGGGGAATAAGAGGTGGAAATTGAACGTGAACTATAAGAGGGTGTCAGTCTCTTGATGTTGAGTTGTCAAGCCAAGAGAACTGCCACCCCTTAATTCAAAGCGAAGGCAACGATTTTCAGACAGTAACTATCCCGACACGCAACTCTCATGTTACATGAGATTATAGCACAACAGGATGATTTTAATCAAGCAATGGTCAGCAAGACGGCATTTTGATCCACTTTGTCCCCGGCAGCGACCCGCACCGCGTGAACCGTTCCGTCACGGGGCGCTTTGAACTCGTTCTGCATCTTCATCGACTCCAGCACGACCACAATCTCGCCGGATTCGACTTCTTGCCCTTCGCTGACCAACACATCGACCACGACGCCGGGCATCGGCGCTTTGATAATAACCTCGCCCCCCGCCGCGCCGGGACCGCCCTTCAACCCAGCTAAACGGCGCGTGCGCTCATCTTCGACCATCACCTGAAAAATCTCCCCACCCAACTGTACGACATAAACCTCCTCACCCTCAGTGAGGCGAATATCGTGGGATTTGCCATCCACGAGGATCGAGTACATCGAAGTTTCAGGCATCTTTTGCATATCGGCGTTGATGACCTGATCGTTGAGGGTTATTTTGCCTTCTTCATTGATGTCGATGGTATACTGCTCATCGCCAATCGTTGTTATATATTTCATCGTCTGTCATTCTCCTTATCATTACTGGCTTTACCGGAGCCGCCGGTCCAGAGCTTCGCGCCGCCCGTAAAGCCGCCACGGGCTGGGGCTACCCTGGTTGAGGACAATCGCGCGGCGACTGCGTTGGTGGGCAACCAGGGTGGCCGCCACCGCCGCCATCTGCGCGTTTTCAGGATCAGGCTCCTGGTTGAAGACAAAATTGTTCTCCAGGAAATTGGTGTGAATCTGTCCGGCCTGGAATCGGGTCGAGTTCATCAACTGGATGTGCAGGGGCATCGTCGTCACCACGCCGACGATTTGATACTCCTCCAACGCCCGCCGCATCCGAACGATGGCCTCGGCCCGCGTTTCACCCCAGACGATCAGTTTGGACAACAATGAATCGTAGTAAGGCGTCACCTCGGAACCGAGGACGATCCCGCTATCGACGCGCACACCGGGGCCGGTGGGCAGGGTCAAACTGGTCACCCGCCCGATGCCGGGCATAAAGTTGGCGGCGGGGTCTTCCGCCGTGATCCGACATTCGATGGCCCAGCCGTTGATCTTGATATCATCTTGGGTGTAGCGTAATTTACG
>CAZWZZ010000536.1:0-5064 GCA_964638395.1 uncultured Caldilineaceae bacterium | reverse complement strand
TAACCCGCACCGAAGAGGGATGCATCCATGACGAAGCAAATCCTACCGGGTCACCAGGTTGGCCCCTATATTATCGATACTGTAATTGGCCAGGGCACAACGGCGACGGTTTATCGGGCCGTCACCCCGACGAATGAGCCGGTGGCCCTCAAGCTGTTAACACCGGCCCTGAGCGACCAAACAGAGGTGTTGGCCCGTTTTGAGCGGGAAGGGCAGACGGCGGCCCGTCTGCATCACCCCCACATCGTGCCCGTGTTGGATGTGTGCCATACCGCTGAGGGTCTGGCCTATCTGGTCATGCCGCTGGTCGAGGGCCAAACGCTGGAGGCCCGCCTCGAACAGACGCCCTGTCTGGATGAGTTGACCGCGACCGAAATCGGCTGGCAGATTGCCGATGCCTTGCACTTTGCCCATTCCCAAAACATCATCCACCGGGATGTCAAGCCCTCCAACATCCTGCTGACAGCCGATGGTCACGCCCTGTTAACCGACTTTGGTATTGCTCACGCCCTGGATTGCCCCGGCCTGACCCAGGCCGGGCATCTGGTCGGCACGCCGGCCTACCTCTCCCCGGAGCAGGCCCTCCACCGGAAGGATGTGGACAGCCGGGCCGATCTCTATAGTCTGGGCGTGGTGCTATATCGTATGGTCACCGGGCGGCTGCCGTTTGAGGGCAGCACCTTCCAACTGCTCCACGGTCACATCTACGAACCGCCCCCCTTGCCCTCCACCCTGACCGACCTGACCGCCGATTTTGAAGCGGTTATTTTACAAGCGTTGGAGAAGCAGCCGGACAGACGCTTCGCCGATGGCCGGGTGATGGCCCGCGAATTGTTGCGGCTCAATGATTGGGCCAAACGCCAACCGGCCTGGCAGGGGATGCTCCGCCGGCAGCGCTTCCGCCTTAAGAATTGGCTCTGGCGGCGGTTGCACCCTCGTCTGGGTTCTTTTATCCTCAACACCAGAATTTGGTAAGGCTTGTCCTCACGGATTTGCGGTTTCGCCAAAAATCTGTTAAACAACGGTGAAAAGCAAAGGTAACTGACCGTGAGACAAAAATTTATCACACCTCTGATTATTCTACTCCTGCTCAACCTGGCCTGTACCGGCCTCGAGGAGCGATTGCGCCGCTTGGGAGACAGCCCCCTGCCGACGCCGACCATCGTTGTGGCCCGTTTTGCCACGCCGACCGGCACGCCCCCGCTGACTCCGGCGGTCATCACCCCCACCCTGGCGTTGACGCCAACACCGGAAACCGAGATTGCGGTGTTTACGCTTGAGGCTGACGACGCCGACTTGCCCTCAGAAACCGAGACCGTCGAATCGGATGAAACTGTTGAGACTGATGACCGTGATGAAGCTGTGGAGAATGAGGGGCAGGAAGCGGCGGACGATGCTGACGACGAAACGGCAACCCCGGCAGCAACCTCGACCCCGGAGGCCACGCCCCTGCCGCCGACGGCCACCCCCACCGAAGCGCCTACCCCCACGCCCGCCCCAATGAGCGGACGCATCGCTTTCCCTGTCGATGATGGGGCCGGGTTTTATGATGTCTGGATTTTTGAAGTGCCGGATGGCCAGCCGTTTCTGGTGCAGAAGGGGGCACGCCAGCCCAATTTCTCCGATGATGGCCGGCTGTTGGTCAACAATCAGGGCAGTAGCTTCGGCGAAAATATCGGTCTGCTGGATGCCAACTACGCCTGGTTGGGTCTGGTCAGCGACAACCCGGAGGATGAGTTCCCCTACTGGCATCCCGACGGCAGCCGCTACGTCTTCTCCAATACCCAACTCTTGATCGACCCCAATACCGAGCAGCGCGTGCCCCACGTGTTCATCCCCTGCTCGCTGCGAATGCCCGCCCAGGAGGATGAGGTCAAATGTCGGGACATCGCCACCTTCGGCAAGGTTCACATCGGCCGCTTTCCGGTCTGGACGGATGATGACCGGATCGCCTTTTTCGATTTTTCGGGCAATGACGGTATTTATGTGGTCGGCGGGGCTTCGATGCTGTGGGAGGCGGGAGGCGTGGGCCAGGCCCAACTGTTGGTTTCCGGCAACGGTCGCCCGAACGATACCCAGGGCTTTCAGGTCTTCTTTTCCGCCGGGGACATCGACCAGAATTGGGAAGCCTATTCGATTGACCTGGACGGCAGCAACCTGACCAACCTGTCCAACAGCGACTTCTCTCAGGATGGCCTGCCCACGGTCTCGCCCGACGGCAACTGGGTGGCCTTCGTCTCCGACCGGGACGGCAAATGGGGTATCTGGGTCGTGCCCCGCAGCGGCGGCGAGCCGACCAAACTCCTCGACCTGTCCACCATCAACACCAACCCCAGTCCGTGGGGCACCGGCGAGCGGGAGTGGACCTTTGAGCGAATCAGTTGGGGACCGTAACGGTCCTAACAAGGGCAAGTGTAGCACAATTTGCTAAATTGCTCCAGGTTGGGGACGAATTTACGACGCAAAGTAGCAATTTGCGCTACGATTTGGCCTAAAAAAATTGGGCCACCCAGAATAGGTGGAGAGCCGTGGCCGCAATCAACACGACCCAAAACCAAATTTTACGGATTTTGTGCCAAAAAAGAAACATCCCCAACCAACCGCCGCCGAAACCACCGAGCAGGGCCAGCAGATGCAGCAACCGTTCGGGGACGCGGTTTTTGGCACCCTCTCCAAAGCGTCTGGCTTCCAGCTTGTCGAAACCATACAGCATAAAGGTAGCCAGGCCGAGCGCAATCAGCCAGATGATGTACAAACTCAAGCCGGTGGCGTAGAAAAGGACACCGTAGGTAATCACACCGACAACGGCTGCCTGGATCAAATATCTCCTGAATTGGAGACTCATAGGGTATTATCCTCCTGAAAAGTGGCATAAGCTATTGTACGCTCAAAAGGCCGAAGTTGGCAAACTGAGGGTCGGATACTCAATCTTCCACCCTTCCCCACTGCCACGCTTCCATTCTCCTCGCTTGTCTTTTGACATAAGGTGGGGTAGAATTGAAAAAACGTTAACGATCAGGAGCGACTATGGTGACCAACGGCGAAAATCAATACATTTATGGATTGCACGATCCCGGTGGGGAGCATCTGTTGAAGATGAACGGGGAGGCAAGAGGCTGGGTGCTGGTCACCGAAGAGATTCGGGCCAACCCCAACGATCAGGGGGGCAGGGGCGATTTTTATAAGCGTCTGGCCGATCAAGGCTTCGGCGTCATCGTTCGTCTCAACCATGCCTACGGCCCGGATGGGACGATTCCCCTGTCTTCCAAATACCGCGATTTCGCCCAACGGGCTGCCAATTTTGTCAAAAATTCGCCGGGGGCGCACATCTGGATCGTCGGCAACGAGATGAACTTCGAGCGGGAGCAGCCCCGGGCCGGGGGCGGGCAGGCGGAACCGATCACCCCCCGCCGTTACGCCGACTGTTACCGCTTGGTCCGCCAGGCCATCAAAGGGCTATCGGGCCACGCCGATGACCAGGTGGTCGTCGGGGCCATTGGTCCCTGGAACGCCCAGACCCCCTACAACGCCGATCCCCAGGGTGCGTATCCGGCCAATAAAATTCCCGGCGCGCCAAAAGAGTATCCCTACCACGGTTACTATGGTGATTTCATCATCTATATGCGGGACCTGCTGTTGGCCATTGGCCGGGAGAATTGCGATGCGATTGCTATTCACGCCTATTCCCACGGTTACGATCCCGACCTTGTTTTCAATAACAAGAAAATGGCCCCGCCCTTCCAGGATTACTATTTTAATTTCCGTACCTATCGGGATCAGATGCACATCATCCCCCAGGCTTTTCGGGATCTGCCGGTCTATTTGACCGAGGCCAACGGCGACCAGGACCCCGGCGGGGGGCGTTGGCCCGATGTCAACAAGGGCTGGGTCAAAAATGCTTACAAAGAGATCAACGATTGGAATAGCCAGGGCAATCAGCAGATTCGCTGCATGATTTTGTACCGCTGGTCGCGGGATGACGCCTGGCATATCGACGGTAAGGACCAGGTCCAGCAGGATTTGCGGGAGGCCATCGCCAAAGGCTACCGCTGGCGACCGCAGGAACGGTTGCGTCGGGCCGAGCCGGTCGTCACCCAACCAACCGAGCGGACATCCGAGCAACTACAAACAACCGCGCCTGCCTACAAGACTCGCTACATCAACCACAACACGCCCACCTCGATGGCCGCCGGGCAAACGTTGGAGGTCAACGTAGTCGTTCAGAACAAGGGCAGTATAACCTGGGCCAGCGGTGGCAACAACCCGGTACGGCTGGCCTTCCAATGGTACACCCTGGCCAACCAGTACGTCCAATTTCCGCCGGAGCTTGATTTTCGGACGCCGCTGCCGGTCGATATTCCGCCGAACGGAACCGCCAATTTAACCGCTCGACTCCGCACGCCGGCCGAACCGGGCCGCTACCATCTGCGTTGGGATATGCTTCAGGAGGGCGTGACCTGGTTTACGGCCAAAGGGGACCAGGGCTTGCTAATTACGCCGGTTACGGTCAAACAGCAGACGGTGACTGTCACCCCCTCGGAACCGATCAAGGTGCAAATTCGGGATGCGGTCGCAGCCCTGCCAAAATCAGATACCTCGGCTTATCCGACCCGCTCCCCGGCTGCCATCCGGCGCATCATCATTCACCACACCGCCACCCAGCCTGACGTCTCGTTGCATCGCATCGCTCAGTATCAAGTCAACAACCGGGGGTTGCCCGGCATCGCTTATCATTATTGCGTCGATGCCGACGGGGTCATTTTTCAGACCCAACCCCAGGAAACCGTCACCCTGCACGGCGGGCGGGACCATAGCGCCGACAGCCTGGGCGTCTGTCTGATCGGCAACTTTACCGAGGTGATGCCCCCTCAGCCCCAACTCAAATCGACGGCGGCCTTGTTGGCTTTGTTGACAACGGAGCTGAGCATAGACATCAACCGCATCTTCGGCTACAGCGAATTGGTGAAAACCGCCAGCCCCGGCGCGACCTGGCCCCGCTGGAAAGGGCCGTTGTTGACGCGGGTCCAAGAAATTCGAGCCGTGGCCGAGACCCCCTCGGAACCG
>CAZWZZ010000535.1:1518-5072 GCA_964638395.1 uncultured Caldilineaceae bacterium | reverse complement strand
CTCTTTTTCCTTTTTGTTTCGTTTTTTAAATTTTCATTTTTCCTTAAAACCATTTGTTTTGGTTTCGGTATTTGGCCCCGGGGGGGTGGGGGTGGGGGGGTAGGGGTTAGAGGTTATTTTTTGTCCTGATCCCTAATTCCCACCCCTAATCCCTCTTTCAAACAGGAGTCCGACAGTCTCCAGTGGGACGACACCGAAGATGAAAATTTTGTAGGACAAACTTAAGTTTGTCCTACGAGGTCTTTTTCAAGGGAGAAGCGATGGTCAGATTCATCATTCAACGCTCCATCGGCATGGTCATTACCATGTTCGTCGTGTCGATTATGGTCTTTATCATTATGGAACTGCCCCCCGGCGACTACGCCGAGCGCTGGGCGTTTCGTAAATTTTCGGGGACCGGGACCAACATCACCGAAGCGGACCTGAACAACATCCGGGCCGAGTTTGGTCTCGACCGCCCGGCCTGGGAGCGGTATCTCAGTTGGGTGGGCGGCATCATCACCCGTGGCGATTTTGGCGAAGCCTTTGCCTTCCAAACCTCGGTCAACAATGTCATCGGCCAGAAAATCTGGTTAACCCTGGCCATCCTCTTCTCCACGCTGATCTTAACCTATCTGCTCTCCATCCCCATCGGCATCTATGCGGCGGTCCATCGCCACTCGGCAGCCGACTACTCGATGACCATCTTTAACTATCTGGGGCTGGCCCTGCCCAACTTTCTGCTGGCCCTGATTCTGCTCTACATCAGCGTCACCATCTTTGACACCAGTGTGGGCGGGCTGTTTTCGCCGGAATATGAAGGAGAACCGTGGAGCGTGGCCAAGGCGGTCGATCTCCTCCAACATATGATTGTGCCGGCCATTGTCCTGGCCTGGTCGGCCACGGCCCTCCAAATCCAGACGGTGCGGGCCACGATGCTGGACGAACTGAACAAACTGTCGGTCACGGCGGCCCGGGCCCGGGGCCTCTCGGAGCGGCAGGTGTTGCTCAAATATCCGGCCCGCTTAGCCATCAACCCGGTGGTCAGCACCATCGGCTTCGACATCAACCGCATCTTCTCCGAGTTGCCGATTGTGGCCCTGGTCTTGGGTCTGCCGGAGTTGGGCGAACTGTTGATTAAATCATTCATCGACCTGGATATGTTTGTGGCCGGGGCCATCCTGCTGATGTTGACCTTTATGATTGTCTTTATGAATTTTATCTCCGACATTGTGCTGGCGTTTCTCGATCCGCGCATCAAATTGGAAGGAGGATAGTCAGCGATGAGCATGTCTGAACTGACTCAGGAACTGAGCCCGCCCCTCGTCGCCACCCAGGAGTCGGAAGAGGCGCTGCGCTACTATTCGGCCACGCAGTGGCAACTGATTTGGTGGCGTTTTCGCCGCCATCGGGTGGCCCTGGCCGGGGCGCTGATTTTGACAACGATGGCTCTGATGGGTCTCTTCGCCGGATTTTTAGCCCCCTACGGCACGATCACGCGGAACAGTGACTATGTCCTCGGCCCGCCCCAGATGCCCCTTTTCTGGGACACCAATGGCTTCTCCTTCCGGCCCTTCGTTCACGGCGTCACCACCGAGCGGGACCCGGAGACCTTGCGCCCCATCCCGACGATTGACCCGGAGGTGCGCCACTACCTCCAATTCTTCGCTCAGGGCGAATCCTACCATTTTTTGGGCCTGTTTGAAACCGAGACCCATCTCTTTGGCGTCGATGAAGGCTTCGTCCATTTCTTCGGCACCGATGATCTGGGGCGGGACCTATTTTCCCGCACCCTGTACGCCACCGGCACCTCCCTCTCTATCGGGGTCTTGGGAGTGGTGATCGCCTTTGTATTGTCACTCATTATTGGTGGCCTGGCCGGTTATTTTGGTGGCTGGCCCGATTATCTTATTCAACGGCTGACTGAGATTGTGCGGGTCGTGCCGGTCATTCCCCTTTATATGGGGGTGGCGGCGGCCTTTCCCAAAGAGTGGTCCACGGAGCAGGTCTACTTTGCGATGACCCTCTTACTGGCTTTTGTCGGCTGGCCGACGCTGGCCCGGCGGATTCGGGGGCAACTGCTCACCCTACAGGATGAAGATTACGTTGTCGCCGCTCGCCTGTCCGGGGCCACCCCTGGCCGCATCATCGGGCGGCATATGCTGCCGGCCTTCGCCAGCTACATCATTGTCGATCTGGTCATCTCCTTCCCCTATATGATTTTGAGCGAAACCGCGCTCAGTTTTGTGGGGTTGGGGCTGCGGCCCCCGTCCGTCAGTTGGGGAGTGCTGTTACAAAGCGCCCAAAACATCCGGGCCATCGAGCAAGCGCCGTGGGTGTTTATTCCGGCCGGCTTCGTCGTCATCGCCGTGCTGTCCTTCACCGTGATGGGCGACGGGCTGCGGGACGCCGCCGATCCTTATACTGTTAGCAATTAGGAAGCGTTAGATGATTAACGGAAATTCAGCATTAAACGGCCACAACCTGCTCACGGTCGAAAACCTCAAGATTTCGTTTAAAACGGACGAGGGGCTGGTGCAGGCCGTCGATGGCGTCGATTTCTCGATCAAACGGGGGCGGACGCTCGGCATCGTCGGCGAGAGCGGGTCGGGCAAAAGTGTCAGCACCAAGGCCATTATGCGCCTGTTACCCAAAAATGGAATCATCGACCCGGAATCTTCGATCCGGTTTCAACGGAAAGATGGGCAAATCGTCGAGGTGACCGATTTGAAGCCGACCGGGCGGGCCATCCGCCACCTACGGGGCGGCGAGATTGGCATGATCTTCCAGGAGCCGATGGCTTCTTTTTCGCCGGTCTATACCATCGGCGCTCATATTATGGAAACCATTCTGGCCCACGAAAAAATGAGCAAAAAAGAGGCCAAAGCCTTAGCCGTTGACATTCTCGATAAGGTGGGCATCGCCAATCCCTCGGTGCGGGTCGATCAATATCCGTTTGAGCTATCAGGGGGGATGCGCCAACGGGCGATGATTGCCGTGGCGTTGGCCACCAAACCGTCGTTGTTGATTGCCGATGAACCGACCACCGCGCTAGATGTGACCATCCAGGCCCAGATTTTGGATTTGATGCGGGGTCTGCAAGATGAGTTCAATATGGCCACGATTTTCATCACCCACGATTTGGGGGTCATCGCCCAAATTGCCGATGAGGTGGTCGTACTCTATCTGGGCCGGGTCATGGAGCGGGGGACGGCCAAAGAGGTCATCTACAATCCGCAGCACCCCTACACCCAAAGTCTGCTGAAAGCCATTCCCAAACTGGGCCAACTTCACGGGCGGCTGACTCCGGTCGCCGGCGACATTCCCAGCCCTCTGGAGCGCCCCACCGGCTGCCCTTTCCATACCCGCTGCCCCAAGCGCATGCCAGGAACCTGCGACATCAGCGATCCCGCCGTCACCCCGGTCAGCGAGACGCATACGGTGAATTGTTTTCTGTATGAGTAACTCTGGTTGCCGCTCTGCGGCGCAAAATCACCCTTCGATACACCCCGGCACTCAGGATGATTTTGCGCCGCAGCCCGAGTAGCTGAAAGCGTATCGAGGGGGGCAGCGTT
>CAZWZZ010000535.1:0-1418 GCA_964638395.1 uncultured Caldilineaceae bacterium | reverse complement strand
TTTTGCGCCGCAGCCCGAGTAGCTGAAAGCGTATCGAGGGGGGCAGCGTTGAATGATAGTCAGTAGGCCGCAGCATCCTGAGTAAACTGAAGGACGAAGTTGTATCGAAGGGTACTGCGGCCTACTGATAGTAACTGGATTATGAACAGGTAAAAAGCATGTCAACATTACTCGATGTCAAAAATCTAAAAGTCTACTTTCCCATCCGCAGCGGCCTGTTTCGGCGCGTACAAAATTACGTGCGAGCGGTCGATGATGTCAGCTTCACCATCAAAAAAGGGGAGACGCTGGGTTTGGTCGGGGAGAGCGGGTCGGGCAAGACGACCGTCGGGCGCTCCATTCTGCGGGCGCTCGATCCGACGGAGGGGGAGATCACCTTTCACCTGAACGGCGATGCGGTCGATGTGTCCGGCCTCAAAGGAAAAGATTTGCGCGGCTTTCGCAAGCATATGCAGATGATTTTCCAAGACCCTTACTCCTCGCTCAACCCCCGGATGACCGTCCGGGACATCATCGCCGAGCCGTTGGTGGCCAGCAAGTCGCTCAAAGGGGATGAACTGAATGAGCGGGTGCGGGAAACCGCCGATCTGTGCCGCCTGAATTTGGAACACCTGCGCCGTTTTCCCCACGCCTTTAGCGGTGGCCAGCGACAGCGTATCGGCATCGCTCGCGCCCTGGTCTCCAATCCCGCTTTTATCGTCTGTGATGAGTCGGTCTCGGCGCTGGATGTCTCCATTCAGGCCGATATTTTGAACCTGTTGATGGATTTGCAAGAGGAGTTGCACGTCACTTACCTCTTTATTGCCCACGATTTGAGCGTCGTGGCCCACATCTCCACCCGTGTGGCGGTGATGTACGTCGGCACTTTCGTCGAGTTGGCCCCGACGGAGGAACTTTTCTTTAATCCCAAACATCCCTATACTGAGGCCCTGCTATCGGCTATCCCTGACATCAACCCGGACAAAGAAATGCAACCTGTCAACCTCAGCGGCGAAATTCCCAACCCGGCCAACCCGCCGAGCGGCTGCCGCTTCCACACCCGCTGCCCCTACGTCGAGGCTCGCTGCCGAACTGACATCCCCGCCTGGCGGCCGGTCGGCGAGGATCATTTTGTGGCCTGCCACCTGGCCGATGCGTTGAATTTAACCGGGGCCGAACGGGCGGGGGGAGAGTAATTGGACAATGTCACATTAACATAATCTGACCCTGAAAAGCCCCCCCAGCCCCCCAAAGGGGGGAGCAAAGCCAGAAATTCCCCCCGCTGGGGGGCTAGGGGGGCGAATGTGACATTGTCGAACTATTCAGGCCAGACCTGTCAGATTTCCGAAGGTATCTTTAACGGAGAAAGTTCCAATCATTCCATATGACAATCGACTTTTAGCCAAAAGTGCTTTTGAAAACCTGACAGGTCTTGATTT
>CAZWZZ010000534.1:0-5075 GCA_964638395.1 uncultured Caldilineaceae bacterium | reverse complement strand
GGCATTATGCAAACACCTATCGCTCTACAACTGTACACCATCCGTGAGGCGCTGGAGAAAGACTTCGAAGGCGGCCTGACTAAAATTGCCGAGATGGGCTACCTCGGCGTCGAGACGGCCGGCTTTCCGGCGGAGGTGACGCCGGAGAGGGCCAGGCAGCTTTTCGAGAAGTTGGGGCTGACCATCGCCGCCTCCCACCTGCCGCTGCCGCTGGGGGAGGAGAAGAATAAGATTCTGGATATGGCCGGCGCGTTGGGTTGCCGGCGGATGGTGTGCGCCTATCTGCCGCCGGAACAGTATTATGACCGCCTGGACAGCGTCCGCCGGGCCTGCGATCTGCTTAACGAGGCCAATCTGGTGGCGCTGGAGAATGGTCTGACTTTTGGCGTTCATAACCATTGGTGGGAGTTCGAGCCACTGGAAGGGGAGTATCCCTATCATCTGTGGCTGGAACATTTGGAGCCGCAGATTTTCTTTGAAATCGACACTTACTGGGTCAAGACCGCCGGTCTCGATCCGGTCGAGGTCCTGGCCGAGTTTGGGGAGCGCGTGCCGCTGCTGCACATCAAGGATGGCCCGGCTGAACAGGAGCCACCGATGACCGCCGTCGGCACGGGCGTGATGGACTACCCGCCGATCATCGAGGCGGTCGGCGAGCAGGCGGAGTGGCTCATCGTCGAGCTGGACCGCTGCGCCACCGATATGTTCAAGGCCGTGGCCGAGAGTTATGCTTTTATGATTGGGGAGGGGTTGGCCCGGGGGAATGAATAGGTGGGCCAAGACTTCCACGGTTTCCTAATCAAACCCCCTCCCAACCTCCCCCGCTGCGGGGGAGGAGTCGAATTTCCCCCCGATTCGGGGGGATTAAGGGGGGTGGTGTCGGTTCTGGAGCATTACTCCTGCGGCAGATGAATCGTAAAGGTCGTGCCCTGATTAGGCGCACTTTCGACCTCGATGGAGCCTTTGTGGCGTTGGATGACGGCGTAGGTGATTGACAAATCGAGGCCGTAATCGACGGTGTCATTTTTATAGAACGGCTCGAAAATGTGGCGCAGGGCCTCCGCCGGTAAGCCTGGCCCGGTATCGCTGATGACCACCTGCAACTGCTGGCCCAGCCCCCGGGTGGTGATGCGGAGCGTGCCCCCGCCCGGCATCGTTCCGCAAGCGTGCCGAATGAGATAAAAGAGAGCCTGTTCCATTTGCTGGCCATCCAGAGCGGTCTGGGGCAGGTGGGGGTCCAGGCCGGGCACAAACTGTATTCGTCCATTGGGGTGGTATTCATCCTGATATTTACGCCAGGCGGCCTCGATCACACCGTTCAGATCAACGGTTTGGGGCTGATAACGGCTCTGGCTGGCGAAGTCGAGCAGGCTCCGCACGACGTGGCGGCAGTGGAGCGTCTCCCGTTCCAGCGCGGCCAGCAGGCGGGTGTTGAACTTCGTGGGGGCCACGCCTTTACTCAAGCGGGCCAGGCCATCCAGCAAATGGGCCAACGGGGTTTCCATCTCATTGGCCACGCCCGTGGCCATATAGCCCAACATCGCCAAATCCTCGGTTTCCAACAACTGCTGGCTGACGGCCTCCAACTCGGCATTGCGGGAGGTGACCATCTTCTTTAGCTCCCGGCTCGACTGCTCGGCCTCATCAACTTTTGAGGTTAACTGGGCATACATCCGGGCATTTTGAATGGCGATGCTGGCGTAATCGGCCAGGGCCATCAACAGGTTGAGGTGGCGGTCGGTGAAGGCTGTGGCTGTGGTGCGTTGGTTGACGGCCAACACGCCGATGACCTGGTTGGCCTCCTTCAAGGGGACGTCGAGCAGGGCTTTGACGTAGTAATCGTCGCTGATCTGGTAGGAATCATCCTGACTCATCCCGCCGATCATCACCGGCCGCCCGGTGCGGACCACCTGCCCGGCGATGCTGTGGTCGATCTTCATCCGAAAATTGCGGGCATTCTTTTCACCCATACCCCGCGCCGCCCGCAGGTATAGCTCCCCGGAGTCCGGATCGATCAACATCAACGAGCCTTCTTCGGCCCTGGTCAGATAGACGGCCGCTTCAACAATCCGGTTCAGGATTTGTTCGAGATTTTTCAGGGAAGTCACCGAGCGACCAATGCCGTACAGAAAGCGCAACTCCTGCATCCGGCTTTCGAGTTGTTGGTTGACTCGTAACACCGTTTTGGTCAAATTATCCCGCTCCTGCCGCAAGCGGGATTCGGTCAGGGCTTGATCGACGGCATGGACCATCTCATCCACGGAAAATGGTTTCATAATGTAGTCACGAGCGCCCAACCGGAAGGCCTTGACCGCCGTGCCCTCCGAGCCGTGGAAGGTCATCAGAATCATCGGCACATCTAAACCCTGCTCCCGCAGACTCTCTAACAGTTCCAGCCCCCCCATCCTGGGCATAACCAGATCAGAGATAATCAGATCAACGGGCTGGCTCTGGATAATCCGCAGGGCCTCGA
The DNA here is from genome assembly GCA_964638395.1 of uncultured Caldilineaceae bacterium. Taxonomy (GTDB): domain Bacteria; phylum Chloroflexota; class Anaerolineae; order 4572-78; family J111; genus CAZWZZ01. The sequence continues at coordinate 2,602 of CAZWZZ010000534.1, read as the reverse complement.
CGCCGTTGCGAACACCAACCATTTTATAGCCGTTTGGCTCCAAGACGTATTCACGTAAAAATTTCAAGCTGTCTTCCCGGTCATCAACCGCTAAAACCGTTTCTCCGGCCAAAGTTCCGCTCCGTTCTAAAATTTTATAATCTTATGATAAACGGAGAATGGCTTTTTGTAAACTAGCCCAATGTTATCATTTTTAACGACTCCGTCCGGGCAATTGGATGATAACGCAAATTGAAGTATACTTTTATCAGTTTCGTATCAGCGGTGCCTTTTAGATGATCCCTCAAAGTGCCCCAACCACAGACAGGAGAAGATCGCCAACCCGGACATGGCCGGTTCGAGCTATCGCCATTCTGTTGCTGTTGCAAGCGGCCGGTCTGGTATACATTGGGTATGATCTCCTGGCCGACTATGATTGGCACCTTCTGACAGAGGTTACGATTGAGACGAATCGTCCCCCCACGGCGGCCGAACTGGGCATCTCTACCGAGCAAATCGAGGCTGTGGAAACCACCGTCACCTTCAGCCCGCTGGCCCTGCCGGCTATCTTGGCCGCCGTGGGCTTTCTCTTTATACTGCGTCTCGGCTGGGTGTTGGCCATGATGACCCAGGGCTTGATCTTATGGGCCTGCTTATCCCGCTACTTTAGTCAACCCCAGTTCTTCATCTACCCCTTGATGTTATCCTGCATTCTGATGGTCCTTTACCTCAACACCTTTCACGTGCGGGCCGTGTTTCAGCCGCCCCCCGCGCCCCAACCGGGAGATGATGATGACCAGTGAGGCCGATACCGCTCTGCTGCGCCGCTTCGAGCCGGTCATTCGCTTCACGCGGGGCGAACGTTTCTTTCCGATGGATGTCGAGGCTTATGTCCAGGCCTGTAGCCTGTGGCGACAGGAGCCGGGCCGCACCCCGGTCCAAATCGTGCCGACGGAAAAATTGGACCTGGCCTATCTGGCCCGGCCCTACCACGATAGCTTCGGCACCGTTCGCTATCTCAAGATTGCCGATCCCCTCAGCCCAACCGAATTGGCCACCTACACGTTTCGTCATTGGAGCGAAGAAAAAAATGATTTCCGGGCGCGGCTGGCTCGGGTCGGGTATGTTTCTCGCTTCGTCGATGCCCTTTTTTCAATCAGCCTGCTGGCCCGAGGCCGGGTTCCCGGTGATGCCGCCGCCGCCGCTCAGATCACCTATGACCGCATCCGCCAAACCCGACCCCAATATCGTTACTACGGGCGGGTCGTCCGCCAGGATGATTGGCTGGTGTTGCAATATTGGTTCTTCTACCTCTACAATAATTGGCGCTCCGGCTTTTATGGGGCCAACGATCACGAGGGGGATTGGGAGATGATCTGCCTCTATCTGGCCGAGGATCACAGCGGCGAGGTCGTCCCGGAGTGGGTCGCCTACGCCTCCCACGACTACTCCGGCGATGATTTGCGACGACGCTGGGATGATCCCGAACTGGAGAAGGTCGGCCAGCATCCCGTCATCTACGCCGGGGCCGGCTCCCACGCCAGCTACTACACCGCCGGCGAGTATCTGACGGAGTTGGAGTTACCCTTCCTCAGCCCCTTGATAAAAATCAGCGACCAGGTTCGTAAATTTTGGTATGATACCCTGCGCCAATATGGCCAGGAGGAGGATTATCCCGACCCCAACCACCACTCCAGCATCTTCCGTATTCCCTTCGTCGATTATGCCCGGGGCGATGGCTTGAGCCTCGGCCCCGGTCAGGCGCAGGAATGGGATGCTCCCTGTCTGTTGAACCCCGTGCCGGACTGGGCCGGAAACTATCGGGGGTTGTGGGGCCTCTACACCCGCGACCCCTTCTCCGGGGAGGATGCCCCGGCCGGGCCGCTCTACAACCGGGATGGCACGATGCGCCAGGCCTGGTATGATCCGGTCGGCTGGGCCGGACTGGACAAAGTGCCCCCCTTCCGCCAGATGTTAACCACGGTCCGCCACCAGCAGGCCGCCCTGAGCAAAGAGCAGGCCCAGTTGAAGCAGGACATCACCGCCAAGCGCCGCCAACTCCGTACCCTGGGCATCGAAACGACGGCCATGCGCGGCCAGCCCCATCTGGCCCACCTCTACGAGGCGCACCAGGCGCAAATTGATGACCTCTCCCAGGCGTTGACCCAGTTGCAGGCTCACTCCGCCTCGAACGGGGCGTTACTCGAGGCCTTGTCCCAATACGAGGACCGTCTCCAGGCCGGGCAGCGGGAGCCGGTTCGGGCCCACCTCCGTCGCGCCCACCAGCCCCTCTCCGAGGAGAGCCTGCGGGTGGGTCGTCTGGCCGAGGTGTGGGCCGCTTTGAGTGTCGGCCTGGTGCTGATTTTGGCCGTTCTGTTGGCCTGGTTCGATCAAAACCTGACCTTTTGGCTGATGGTCATGCTGGCCATTTTCATCTCCATCGAGTCCAGCTTTCGGGGCCGCTTCACCACCCTCCTAACCCGCATCACGATGTTCTTGGCAGCGATGGCCGCCGGAGTGTTGCTTTTTGAGTTTTGGTGGGAGTTACTGATCCTGACCATTCTCCTGGCCGGGGTCTATATTTTGCGGGACAATCTGCGGGAGTTGTGGCGGTAGGGTGGCA
>CAZWZZ010000533.1:0-5092 GCA_964638395.1 uncultured Caldilineaceae bacterium | reverse complement strand
TTCCTGTCACCCGTACTAACCGGCTTAAGCTGGCCAATCATGGGGTAGCAAGCGGTGGGTAGGAACCGCGTTCCTACCCACCGCTTTTTCGTTTAGTGCTGCAATTCCTTAAGAAATTCCAAAATATGCTTATTAACCCAATCCGGCTTTTCCTGTCCAAGCCAGTGGCCGGCGTCTATCGTTTCACTGATCCGAAGATCACTGCACTGAACGTTCATATCCAAACCAATCTGCTGAGCATAGATGTGGGTCCAATCTTCGGTTCCCATCAGATACATGGCCGGCACCGTAATGGTGGAGTCCATACCTGCGGTCCGTTCCCAGGTGCGTTTGTAGTTGCGATACCAGTTCATGGGCGGCCCAAAACCGTGCTTTTCGTAGCGGGTAGGGATGTAATTGAGAAAGTCCTCGGGCATAAATGCCGGTGGGACGTCCGGTAAATTTATCGTATCCAGGAAATCGGCATTGGGATCCTCCACCCCCAGCGCATCTGCCTCGCCGGTCAAAACAGTTCTTAAAACCAGCGCCTTATCTTTGTTCAACTTTTCAGAAGTTTCATGGTTCTGAAAATCGATGATGTAGAAATACTTGCCTTGCAACTGCCGCTTCAGGGAAGTCAAAATATCCTCCTCGCCACGGCCAAACCAGGGCACACTGATGCCGCCAACGCCCTTGACCCGATCCGGGTGCAACCAGGCCGTATGCCAGGCCACGATACACCCCCAGTCATGACCGATGACCACACCCTTTTCCTGGCCATAGGCATCAAACAGCCCCACCACGTCAGCCGCCAATTCGAGCGTATCGTACGCTTCAACCGCATCGGGGGCGTCGCTATCGCCGTAGCCTCGCATCTCTGGCGCGACGACCTTGTAGCCCTGATCCACCAAAAAGGCCATTTGCAGTCCCCAGGTGGCCCAGCATTCGGGAAAGCCGTGCAACAAGAACACCACTGGCCCCTCGCCTGCTTCCGCAACGTTTAACTTGATGCCATTGGTTTCAACACGCTTAAAACGAACGTTGTAGTCCTCCAGACCATAGGGTAATTTTGCTTGTGTAGACATACTATTATTCTCCTTTAGATTTCATCACTATGATTTTTCGTAACTACCAAGCCGTCATGCCCGAATGTCTTTATCGGGCATCCAGCAAGGTCTACAATGATGGATTCCCGCTAAAAACGTGCGGGAATGACGATTGAACCGGTGCGGCTAAGGATTGAGGATTAAATGACTTGTGCATTGACGGAGTCACAAAGCGCAGCTTTGTGATCGCAAAGCAGAGCTTTGCGACTCCAACTGCACAACTTATTAAATACCCGTTCCTAAGTAGTTAAGCTAGATGTACTTGATATGGATCTTCTCGATCTTGCCGTTGAATTTGAACGGCGCCCGGTCGTGATAATCGAGCGCCACCGGCGACCCCAGATCCATCCCCACATCAAACGTTTCGGAGGCGGTGAAGATCACCGGCACCGAACTTTCAAAGCGACCTTGCCCCACCTGCTGACCGTTCACCCGGAAGGTAATCGTGCCGCCGGCTTGACGCTGGCGGGAGTCGAACTTTGTTTCTACCTCGATGGTGACATCGCCGGTGGGCAGGGGGTTGTCCGATTTTACCTTGTACCGGTTGAGGGTCATGGCGTTGTATTCGGCGTGGAGGTGGCCTTTGTCCATAAAAACGGTAAAGCCCGCCGAAATACCACCCAGGCAGAAAAGCACGCCTGCGGCATTTTCGGGGACGGTGGCCCGGATGGTGGCCAGCGAAGAAAAGCCGCTGATAAATTTGGGGGCCAGCGCCTCGCCAATGCGGGTTTGCCCTTCATACAGGGTCCACTCGGTCAGTCTGCTGGCCCGCATCTCTTCGGGATGGAAGGCCGGCACGTAGAGACCGCCGCCAATGGGGAACACCTTGTTTTTGGTGGCTTCTACGGTAAAGGTATCTTTCAGCGCCCGGAGCTTTTTGGGCATCTTCTCCGCCAGGTCGTGGGCCTGAGAGAAGTCGTTGCGGAGGTCATACAATTCCCACTCGTCTTCGTCCGGGTCCCAGCCAATCAACCCGGAAATGTCGGTAGACCAGGGCTTTTTAGGACCAAAGGCGGCCGCAAACCAGCCATCGTGGTAAATACCTCGGCTGCCCATGATGTCGAAATATTGCACCAACTTCTGCTCCGGCGCGGCGGGGTCATTAAAGGTGTAAGCCATCGAGACGCCATCCAGCTCCATTTGCTCAAAGCCGTCTACCGTGCGCGGCGGGGTAATGCCGACGACGTCGTAAATGGTGGGAACCACGTCGATGACGTGATGAAATTGGGAGCGCGGCGTTTTATCCGGCGTAATGCCTTTGGGCCAGTGGACAACCAGCGGGGTGCGGGTTCCGCCAAAGTGGGCCGCGATCAACTTGGTGCTTTTGTAGGGTGTGTCGCCGGCCCAGGCCCAGCCGTGGTGATACATATTTTCCAGCAGTGGCCCGCCCAATGACTCCAGGCCGCCATAATCCCGTTCCAGCACTTCCAGTTGTTGCTCAACGGTGCTGGGCATCGAGTTTTGGGCCAGCAGTTCCGAGATGGTGCCGCTCATTCCTTCGGCGGACGCGCCGTTATCGGAGTTGATGTAGAAAATGAGGGTGTTGTCAAGCAGGCCGTGAGCTTCCAGCTCGTCCACCACTTTGCCGTATTGGGCATCCGTATGCTCCAGAAAACCGGCGTATATCTCCATGAGCCGGGTTTGGAAGCGACGCTGTTCTTCGGGCACATCCTCCCACGTTTGCATACTCTCATCGATGGGGGTTAACTCGGCATTGTCCGGGATCCAGCCCATCTCTTTTTGTCTTTTGAAGGTTTCCTCCCGTAACGCTTCCCAGCCCTGATCAAACTTACCCTCATATTTGTCGGCCCATTCTTTGGGTACGTGGTGGGGGCCGTGAACCGCGCCGGGCGCGAAGTAAATCAGGAATGGATTTTCCGGCTGGTAGGCCTGGTGGTTGCGGATAAAGGTTTTGGCCTGTTCGGCCATATCTTCGGAAAGATGGTAGCCCTCTTCGGCGGTCGCCGGCGGTTCGATAGGGTTGGTGTTTTCAAACAGGCGCGGCTCGTATTGGGAGGTTTCGCCGGCGATGAAGCCGTAGAAGTAGCCAAAGCCCAGTCCGGTGGGATACTGGTCGTAGGGGCCGCCGGGTTTGATGTCGCTGGGCGGGGTGTTGTGCCACTTGCCAAAGGCGGCGGTGTTGTAGCCGTACTCTGACAGCACGCGGGCCACCGTCGCCGCCGAGCGGGGGATTTCGCCGATGTAGCCGTCAAAATCGTTGGCAAATTCAGCAATTTGACCGGCTCCCACGTGGTTGTGATTGCGCCCGGTCAGCAGGGCGGCGCGGGTCGGCGAACACATGGCGGTGGTGTGGAACCGGTTGTAAGCCACGCCGTTATCCGCCAGGCGGGTCATGGTGGGCGTATGGACCGGCCCGCCAAAGGTATCGGGGTTGCTGAAACCGGCATCATCCGACATAAAGATGACGATATTGGGTGCGTCGGCGGGCAAGCGTGGCGGGTCTTGCCGCCATTGATGTTTAGACTCGGCCAGGGTGCGCCCGGCAAAACTGGCCGTGGGCGTTTGCGGAAAAGGCAGGCTCGAGCCATCAACGTGTAATTTGTCACTCATTTTTATTGTCTCCTTCATTTAGTTAATTTGTTAGGTTTAAGGATGTTTCGTATCGTCATCTTCAGCCTCTCCCCTTCGCCGGTTAATATCCCAGCCCCGCAGGGTGCGGATGGCATCGAAGAGCATCAGTAACAGAACGATGCCATTGAGACCGTAGAATATAGTCAGGAGCTTGGTGGCCGGTTTGGTGGGATGGAGATCCCCATACCCAATCGTGGTCAGGGTAATGACCACAAAATAAAAGGAATCCAGCCAACTCCAGCCCTCCAGCCAGCGATAAAGCACGGCCCCAAGCCCCATCACGATGATGGCGTAGATAAAGATGGGCCGCGTGTGCCGGTCGAACAGGACATCCAGGAAGAGGGTTTCATACAGAGGATGACGACTTCTTTCTTTAGGCCGGCTCACCATGCCTCCTTTAGAAATAGGGTTTAGGAATTGGGAATCTAGCTACCTATCACTTTTGCCAATGACCTCGTTTTTCAACCAAGCCGCCCGGACATAAATGATCCGGGCTACGAAACAGCGCCGGATCAATCCGGCTGGTCGCTGAAACCCCATTAATGGGGTGCCGTTTGGTAGCTCGGTGAGCCTGTCCTGAGCTTGTCGAAGGGTTCATCGCCGAGCGGGGGCCGGTGATTCAGAGAGGGTTGGAGCAAAGTAATATGTGGCTAGATTCTGCTATTTACGCATCATGTCAACAGCCACGGTGATGGCTAAGATAACGATGTCATTCTGCCCTGGCTCGATCTCCACACCATAGATGTCTCGGATGCGGAACCAGCGCTTGGATACTTCGGCCACTTTCTGCCGACCGGCGCTGATTTTGTATTCGTGATCCAGAATATTGCCCTGCACCTCCAGATCGGGACCGTCGCCGATTTTGGCCACCCAGCGCTCCCGCAGCGGAGCGATCAGCGCCTTCTTGACCGTGGCCAGCGTTTCGCCATCCGGCCCCTGAATCGCCATCGTGTCTTTGATGCGCAGCTTCCGCTCCTGAATTTTGGCCAGGGTGTTGCCCTGCATATCTTTGAAAAAGAGGGTGTCCCGCACCCGCAGCACCTTGCCATCGACGTGGAACACCTTCTGACCGTCGGCATCCTCGATGTAGGAATCCTGGCCAAAAGCGAGCAACTTCTCACGCATTTGATAGCGCGTCGGCGGCGTGCCGCCCCGCCGTTCGGTGCGGCGGTCTTTTCTGTCCTGCCTTCGTTTTCTCATCATGATGTGACTCTCCTCATAAATATTCTTCGTCAGCCCCCCTAGCCCCCCAGCGGGGGAAATCTGGCTTTTTGCTCCCCCCTTTGGGGGGCCGGGGGGGACTATCTACGGCTAACAGCCAATTTCAACACACTCCACCGACAGCAGGGCGAAGCCCAGTCCGTACAATCCGTTGAGGACACCAAACAGCGCGGCCTGATCGACCAAACAGCCGC
>CAZWZZ010000532.1:0-5094 GCA_964638395.1 uncultured Caldilineaceae bacterium | reverse complement strand
GTCCCCCATCAACTTGACTTTTAACCTCCCATAAATTATTCTAGGGTGGGTTTTGATTAATAATATTAATTCTCGTTTCTTTGCTTGACTGAGGCGGGCTATGGTAATAGGGGAGGGATTATGAACGACGTGTTAGTCAAAAAAACAGAGGATCAGACCAACAAGGAGAAAGATTCTAATCAGCCGGAACAATCATCTTCATCATCATCTTCATCATCATCACCTTCATCATCACCTTCTTCCGTCCCCAGGGCGGTCTCTCCCCGGCCCGTGCCGGAGGGAGCCCCTTTGGATGATCCGACTCTCTACTTCAACCGGGAGTTGAGTTGGGTCGATTTCAACTGGCGGGTTCTCCATCTGGCCATCGATGAGCGCACGCCCCTTTTGGATCGGGTCCGGTTTGTGGCCATCACGGCCAGCAACCTGGATGAATTTATTCAGAAGCGGGTGGGTGGCCTGAAGCGGCAGGAGGGCGCGGGCGTTAGCGAACTGTCACGGGATGGCCGCACGCCGACCGAGCAGCTCGACCTGCTGCGCCAGGCCATTACGCGCATGCACCAGAAGATGACGGCGGTCTGGGAGGATACGCTCAAACCGGCTTTGCAAAAAGAGGCTAACATTGTCATTTGCAATTATAACGACCTGACGCCTGCCGAGCAGGAGACGGCGCGAGACTATTTCAAACGCCAAATTTACCCGGTGTTGACGCCCCTGGCCGTCGATGCGGGGCATCCGTTTCCCTTTATCTCCAACCTGAGCCTGTCGCTGGCCGTTATTTTGCGCCACCCTGAGCGGAAGACGACCCACTTCGCCCGGCTAAAAGTCCCCACCAACCTGAAACGGTGGTTGTTGGTCAACGAGGGGGAGGCTGAGGCCCCCTTGCGGTTTCTGCCGGTCGAGCAACTGATCGCCCACCACGTGCGTGATCTTTTCAACGGCATGGAGATTATCAGCGTCCACCCCTTCCGCATTACCCGCAACGCCGACATCGCTCGGGATGAGGAAGTGGCTGCCGATTTGTTAGCGATGATCTCCGAGGAGCTGCGGGAGCGCCGGTTTGCGCCGGTGGTCCGTTTGGAAGTGGCCATAGATATGCCTGAGTATGATCGGGGGATGCTCATTCGGGAGTTGGGGCTTGAGGCCGAGGATGTCTATGAGGTGGAGGGCCTGCTCGACTTGACCGGCTGTTTCGAGATTGCCAACCTCAAATTCCCCAAGTTGGCCTTCAAACCGTGGGAACCGACTGTTCCCGGCCGGCTGCACAAGGTGGAAGAGGATAACCGCACGATCTTCGATGTCATTCGACACGGCGACCTGCTCGTGCATCATCCCTACGATTCGTTCGATGCCAGTGTGCAGCGGTTGATCGAGGAGGCCGCCGCCGATGAGAACGTGCTGGCCATCAAACAAACGTTGTACCGCACCTCGGATGAGTCGCCGATTGTCAAGGCTCTGATCAAAGCCGCCGAGGAGGGTAAACAGGTGGCCGTGTTGATCGAAGTCAAGGCCCGTTTTGATGAGGAGAACAACATTGAGTGGGGCAAAATGCTCAACAACTCCGGGGTTCACGTGGCCTATGGGCTGGTCGGCTTGAAAACCCACACCAAAGCCACGCTGATCGTGCGCCGCGAAAGCGATGGCTTGCGAACCTATTGCCATATCGGGACCGGCAACTACCACTCCAAAACGGCTCGCCTCTACACCGATCTGGGGCTGATGACTTGCGCCCCCGACTTTGGGCAAGAGATCACCAATCTGTTCCATTACCTGACCGGCTACGCGCCCGCTCAGGCTTATAACAAAATGCTGATCGCACCTCATAATATGCGGCAGACTTTTTATGGGCTGATTGATCAGGAAATCTCCTATCAAGAGGAGACCGGCAACGGACGTATCATTGCCAAAATGAACGCTGTCGATGATGTGGGCACGATCCAGAAACTTTATGCCGCCTCCCAGGCCGGCGTCCAGATCGACTTGATTGTACGGGGCCACAGCCGCCTGCGGCCCGGCCTGGCCGGCTACAGCGAGAACATTCGGATCATTAGCATCCTGGGCCGCTTTTTGGAACACGACCGCATTTTCTATTTTTATAACAACGGCAATCCGCAAATTTACATTGGCAGCGCCGACTGGCGCAACCGCAATCTGGCGGATCGGGTGGAGCTAATCGCCCCCATCGAGGCCCCGACGCTCAAACAGCGGCTGATGCAGAATTTGGAGGATGCGCTCAGTGATAATCGCCTGGCCTGGGATTTGGATGCCGATGGGTATTATATCTTGCGGTATCCCGAGCCGGGCGAGCCGGTGCGTAATTTTCACGAGATGATGATGGCCCAGGCCATCGAACGGGCCAAACACCCGCCCCCCCCCAAAAAGTCAATTTTCAGAACATTGGTTCCGACAGTCGCCATTTTTTGAATAGCCCTTTCAAGAGTTCCGAAGTCTACCCAAACCGAGAAGTGAACAGCCCCGGAGGGGTTTCTGTGGCGGGCGCAATGAAGGGGGGTATTTCTACAACCCATACCGCCGCGAGGTGACGACGCCGGTATTCAGGCCGATAGTATTGAGACCGCCAAAGAAGCGGGCGTGTTCGATCTTGACGCAACGGTCCATCACCACATCCAGCCCGGCCTCGACAGCCATCCGCGCCGCTTCTTCGTTGATAACCTCCAACTGCATCCAGATAACCTCCGCCCCCAACGTGATGGCCTCCTCAACAATAGGTGGCACATCATCCGGTTTGCGGAAAATATCGACCATTTTGAGGGCAGCCGGGTCTACCTCGGCCAGCGCGGTCAGAGATGGATAGCTGCTCCGCCCCAGAATTTCGGTTTCACGAGGGTTGATCGGAACCACGTCGTACCCCTCGGCCAACATATAAATCGCGGCGAAATGGCTGGGCCGGTATTGGTTGGCGCTCAAACCGACCATCGCAAACCGGCGGTATTTGTTCAAAATTTCCAGCCGTTCCGCCGCACTTTCGATAATTTTTGCCATGTCTATCTCCTTATCTGGCGGCCCCGTCGAGAGCCTGATCCAGGTCCCAAATCAAATCGTCTACATCTTCCAGACCCACTGAAACGCGGATCATATCGGGGGACAGCCCCCCGGCCAGTTGCTCCGCTTCGGTCATCTGGGCATGGGTGGTACTGGCCGGGTGGATGACCAGCGATTTGGCATCGCCGACGTTGGCCAGATGGCTGAACAACTGCACCCCTTCGATAAACTTTTGGCCGGCCTCGCGCCCCCCTTTGATGCCGAAAGTGAAAATAGCTCCGGCTCCTTTTGGTAGATATTTCTGGGCCAGTTCGTGGTAGGGGCTGTCCGGCAACGAGGGGTAGTTGACCCAGGCAACCTGAGGATGCTCGTTTAGAAATTCCGCGATAACCTGGGTGTTAGCCACGTGCCGCTCCATCCGCACGCCGAGCGTCTCTAGTCCCTGCAAAAAGAGGAAGGCGTTGAAAGGGCTGAGGGCCGGCCCCATATCCCGGAGCGATTCGACCCGGACCTTCATAATCCAGGCGAAATCGCCAAACGTTTCGTAAAAGCGGATATCGTGGTAGCCCTTGCTCGGCTCGGTCATACCGGGGAAGTTCCCGTTGTCCCACGGAAAGCGCCCGCCATCGACGATGATGCCGCCGATGCTGGTTCCGTGCCCGCCGATGAACTTGGTGGCGCTGTGGAGGACGATGTCCGCGCCCCACTCCAGCGGGCGGCACAGATAAGGCGTGGCGAACGTGTTGTCAATAATCAAGGGGAGGCCGTGGTCGTGGGCAATGGCAGCCAGGGCCTCGATGTTGGAAACGTCGATTTTGGGATTGCCGATGGTTTCGGCGTAGAGCGCCTTCGTTTTGGGGCTGATGGCCCGGGCAAAATTCTGCGGGTCGCGGTTATCGACGAAAATGGGGATGAGGCCCATCTTGCGGCGCATGCTGATGTCCAGTTGGGTATACGTGCCGCCGTACAGGGTACTGCTGGCGACGATCTCATCGCCGGGGTCCAGCAAGGTGAAAATCGCCAAAAATTGGGCGGCCTGCCCGCTGCCCGTGGCTAAAGCCCCGACGCCCCCTTCCAGAGCGGCCATCCGCTCTTCGAGGGCGGCGGTGGTCGGGTTCATAATCCGGGTGTAGATATTGCCGAAGCGCTGCAAGGCGAACAGATTGGCCGCGTGGTCGGTATCCTCGAAGACGTAGCTCGTCGTTTGATAAATCGGCATCGCTCGGGCCCCGGTGGCCGGGTCGGGCCGTTGCCCGGCGTGGAGCGAGCGGGTGTTGAAGCCAAACTCTCGATCTTTTGCCATAGTTTCTGCCTTTCTCTTATATTGTTTGGAGGTAACTGTTCAGGCATGTCATTTCGAGGCGTTTTTTGCCGAGAAATCCCCCCAGAGGGTCGTTTGCAAACAGTGGCTTGGGTGGATTTCTCCGCCTTCGGCTACGAAATGACATGAAGGCTGAATAGTTACGTTTGGAGACAAAAAGAAAACACCCTTGCTCATTTAAAGAAGGGTGTTTTTGAGGGCTAACAGGAAGCCCACGGGCGGATTTGAACCGCCGACCTACGCCTTACCAAGGCGTTGCTCTACCTCCTGAGCTACGTGGGCGGAGATGATTCAGTCGCCAAGCATCACGTTGTTCAGCTACGGATGATTGTCTACCAACTGTCGGGGCGGGCGGATTCGAACCGCCGACCTCTTGAACCCCATTCAAGCACGCTACCAGACTGCGCCACGCCCCGATGTTTGAACCTATGACGATGAATTGTTAACACTGTCGGGATGGGCGGATTCGAACCGCCGACCTCTTCGTCCCGAACGAAGCGCGCTACCGGACTGCGCTACATCCCGATACGTTTTGGACGAACGAAAGAAAAGTATACCATAGTCTTAACAGGCTGTCAAAATTATCAACAAATTCGCAGCAGTCCTCTGGCCTTTTATGAAATGCTTCATATAAATGTGATTTTCAAGACTTTGGGGTATAATAGTCTAACCAAGCCGCCTACTCCCATCTCTGGCTAAGACGACACGCCAACCACAACCTTTGTTGGAAAAGGCTCTACCAACGTAGACAAACCATTTGCCATTTCAAGCTA
>CAZWZZ010000531.1:0-5110 GCA_964638395.1 uncultured Caldilineaceae bacterium | reverse complement strand
CTCGGCCTTGTTATTGGCTGTGAGAGCCGGCGAAATCGTGGTGAGAGATTTGTGCCACTGGCATAACAAAAAATTTACTTGGATTGCACCTTGAAAATTTCATAGATTTTTGTAGTCATGGAGTGAGGTCTTTATGAATACGCAACAATTCCTGCCCAGATTTGTTAAACCATTATCCGCTTTGATTGTGGGGATAGCGTTCGTCTGTATGCTACCGCTGCTGTTCGGTGGATTTTCGCCGGTCGGGGCGGCCCCGCTTGGCGCAACCGTTCCTGTTGTGGCTGACATCACCGCCGACGAAACCTGGATGACCGGCGACACCTATGTGGTAGATGGCGAGATCAATGTGCGCAGTGGAGCCACCTTGACCATTGAGCCGGGCGTGGTAGTCTCCTTTACAAACAGTAGTGAACTCATCATCGACGCAACCGGGTTCCTAAACGCTGTCGGTACAACGGCCCAGCCTATCCAATTTACCGGCAATCCCGGTATCTGTACCTGGGATGGTCTACAGCTAAAAAGTGACGATAATACCATCCGTCACGCCGAGTTCGAGTACGCAGCTCGGGCTATCTATATCAACGACGGCGATGGCCAAAAAATTACCTCTAATACTTTTCAAAACAACGGTGGCTGTTCTTTAACTGATTTCCTCAGCGGGGCTATCAGCGGCTTCACCGACGGCAGTCTCATTAGCCAAAATGTTTTTACCAACAATAATACGGCCATTTACCTAAAACGTTCCGGCGGTAATACGATCAGTCGTAACGTCATCTCCGGAACAATTAAAAACGCCATCTTCTTCGACAAAAGTCTGGTCACCCCTTCAAGTAGTAACAGGATTATGACCAACACCGTTCATAACGCCGCTGAGTATGGGATTTCCCTGGCCAAAGGCTTAAACAATACAGTTAGCGGTAACGAGATGTATGACAATGGTGGCGGTATGAGCTTTGAAGAACAATCGTCGTCCATTTTTGTTAGAGATAATTTGATCTATGATAATCAACAGGGGGTGCAGTGGGGATCGATGAATATCGCCACCCCTGCGCTCCAGAGTAACGTTATTTGCCGGAACGCGAATTATCAAATCCATAATGAGGACCCCGGCTATACCCTGCCGGCTGCGCCCAATTGGTGGGGGGAGAATAATCCGACGATTGGCGGCCCCGGAGCCGACATTCAGGGTGACGTTGACATCGACCCGCGGATTGTCCTGACGGCCACCGCCGCAACGAACACCCTGCCCGCTGATGGGGTGTCAACCACGGCGGTGACCATCCGGTTGAACGGCGGCGGGACCACCGTCCCGGACGGAAAAGCCAGAGAGATTACCGTAGCCCCCGCCAGCAATGTTTCGCCGACATCGCTCACCCTTGACAGCAACGGCGAGGGCCAAGTAACGTATACGGCCGGGACGACCCCCGGCCCGGTCATCCTGACCGTCACCGATCTGTGTGGGTCAAATGACATCCCCCTGTCGCTGGTCGTCGCGCCTGTTGATGTGGCCATTGATAAAACATCCCCCCAGACCGACGTCGAACTCGGCGAAAACATCACCTACACCATTACCTACAGCAACAACACCCCCTTGACGGCCACAAACGTCGTCATCACCGACGACCTGCCCGGCGGTATGGTCTGGATAACTGACACCGCCGAGAGCCAGGGGTTCAGCCGCGACGCCACCTCACCGCACGTGATCTGGCACCGCGACTCTTTAGGGCCTGCTGAAAGTGGGGCCTTCACGTTGGTGGCCCAGGTGCCGAGCGGCTCAACATCAAGTTGTGGTCAAACGTTAACCAACACCGTCTCGATTACATCCACGACCACCGACGATGACCCCAGCAATAACAGCGCCAGTCACAGCGGTGGGGTGACTATCGATTGCCCGCTTACGTTGGCCATTACGAAAACCCTACTCAGTACGGCCGACAGTTTTGGTAAACCCACCACATTTGCCATCACCTACAGAAATACGAGCGCCATTGCTGCCTCGAATGTGGTTATCACTGACTTTTTAGACACCGGCGTTGTTTATGAGAGTGACACTTTCCCTGGGGGGACGGCCATGACCACCACGACGACCGTGACATGGAACGTGGGCGCCTTGGGACCGGGAGAAGGAGATACCTTTGAAATCGCTCTCAGTCTCGGTGACCCCACCCTGTGTAAAGGCGATACGATCTCTTTTACCAACCAGGCCAGCATCGGCTCCGGCACCGTCCGGGCCGATAGTGACATCGTCTCCTCCGGCAACATTCCCTGCGATGAGGTCGATTTGGTCATCGTCAAGAATGACCACGTCGGCACGGGCGATCCCCGTCTGATCGTTCAGGCTGGCGAATCAATCACCTATACGATCAGCGTCAACAATCTGGGTGCGGTGGACGCAACCAACGTTGTGTTAACCGAAACCCTTCCGACCGGCACAATGTTTGTCGGGCTACAGGGCGCAAATGGTTGGTTCCGGGTGGGCACGAGCAACCGCTACACCTATTCGATGGAGACGCTGCCGGGCATTGAAAATGGCATTACCAGCGGTAAGGTGGTCACATTTACCGTCCGGGTCGATCCCAATCTCTCCTGCACGGTCAATGAGTTGGTCAACACAGTCACGGTCAATAGCGACGGCCCCGAGGCCGCCCTGGCCGATAATACCGTCAATGAGCAAACGCCGGTCGAGTGTAATCCGCTGGAAATAGACAAAACGACCGATGTTTTGTGTGCCCTGCCCGGCGATTTGGTTGACTATAACATTGCCGTCACAAATAATAGCGATAGTGCGGCTAACGACCTGTTGTTGACCGAATTTTTGCCGGATCATACGACGTTCCAGGGGCCGAACGGGGTTTGGACGGACGTCGGCGGCGATACATTTACGCATGGTATTTCCAGCCTGGGGGCGGGAAACACCACATCGACTCCCTTTTCGGTTCAGGTCAACAAGCCACTTCCCGCGAGCGTCACAGCCATCACCAACGTCGTTAGATTGGAGCCGGGTGGCCTCGAAGCAACCTTGACCCTGCCCATCGAACATAACGCGCCCGACCTGTATGTGGTCAAAAATGATAACATCGAACTGGTCGGGGCGACCACCAGTGAAGCCATTACCCGGATTGAACGGAAAGTGGGGTCGAAACCCTGGCTGGACGCGGTCAAGTCCACATCGTTGAGCGCCCAGGCCATCTCAGCCGAGCCGGGCGATGTTCTCTCCTACACCATTGGCTTCGGCAACGCCGGCGTCGCCACCGCCGCCAATGTGGTCATTACCGAAACGCTCCCGGCCAACACCAGCTTCGTCGGGCCGCTCTATTGGACCCATCTGAGCGGCAATACCTACGTCTATACCATCACCAATCTGACCCCCGGCAGTGGCGGCCAATTGGATTTCAGAGTTCGCATCGATGACCCGTTCCCGGTCAACACCATTGGCGTCACCAATACCATTCAAATCGGCAGCGATGCCCCGGTCGAATGTGACCTGAGCGACAATATCAATGTCGAGTTTACCCGTGTTCAGGATAGCCAGAATGGGGGGCCGAGCGTTATCTATTTGCCCCTGATTCTCAAACAAGCGCCGCCTGATCCCGATCCCGATCCCGACCCCGGCCCTACCCCCTCGACGTTCGGGAAGCAGGTGGTTATCGACCCCGCCACGCGGCGTGGCTTTGTCTCTAGCCCTTTCGAGGGTCAGGTTCACGTGTTTGATGTGGATACGGACAGCTATATGGAAGCCGTCGATGTGGGCATTGGACCGACGGGGTTGGCTGTTTTGACCTCGACCACGCCCAGCCGGGTGCTGGCGGTTCACTCTTACGATGCCGCCTCCGGCTTGCGCCGCATCAATGCTTCCACGCTGAATCCGACGCTGGTGGGGTATGTTGGCTCCCGCCCGGAGCGAGTCGCCGTCAACCCCCTGACCCAACGGGCTTTTGTCTCCAACTACAATGACCGGTTAGCCATCATCAATACCGCCGGGGCTATCGACTTTGTGAAAGGTAGCGGCATTAGCGGGGGCTACACGGCCGGGTACGGTATTGATGTCAACCCGGCGCCGGGCTTGATTTACCAGGCCACTATCGACTCCGGCAAGCTGGTCATCTTCGATGAAACCGGCGCGGTCAATGATGCCCAAAATAGCGGCGTGACCTATCAGCCCTGTTTACTCCCACCCCCGTCGGTCGAGGGTTCCCGCGTCTTTCGGATGGTCGCGGTTGACCCAACTACGAATTTGGTCTTCGTCACGTCGCCGCCGGACCCCAACAAGGGGCAGAGCGATAATAAAGTTTATGTCGTAGACCAAACCGCGTTATTAAATCTAGTCGGTACGCCTTCCGCTGCTGCGTGTAGTGGCTTAACCGAGGCTCAGCGGGCGGAGGTGTGGGTGGCGTCCGTGACCCTGCCGGGCGCAAACATCGGCGGGCAAGAGGGGTTGGCTATTAATTCCCTGACTAAACGGGTCTACGTCAGCGATGCCCCGGCCAACAAGCTCTTCGTTTTGGATAGCACGCCGGGCAATATTAGCCTTCTGGCCACGATTGACAACGTCGGCGACACGCCGTATGGGGTGACGGTTGATGAGCAGACTAACAAAATATACATCGCCAACGCTCACGACCAAAACGCGACCCACGGCACGGTGTCGGTGGTGGATGGGCATAGTCACAGTCTTATCAAAACGATACACTTGACGCCGTAATCGCTTGTAAGTCGGCTAACAGGCCGTTTCAAAATAGATTGACCTTTTTATAAACGACTCACTGTGTCACCATCACTCGAGTACAAGATTTCGTAATCGAAGCTGCTTAAATCAGCCCAAAGCGAGGCCGAATAGCCATCTTTTGACCAGACCAGACCAGACCAGACCAAATGGAGGTGATGGGCCAACATATCCCGAAATTGGGGGGAGTGGACAGAAATATAGTTTCACACGAAATCCAGTTTCCATTCAATGTTGAGCGCCTGAAGATCCTTCATCTCCTTTTCTGTGGCCAGTTCGTGATTAAATAGAGGCAGAAATAAACCGACAGATATTTCGCTCGTAGCAAGTCCGTGACTTGCGTCGTTGGTCCGGCAACCCGCCAAGTCACGGACTTGGCTAGACGCT
>CAZWZZ010000530.1:0-5111 GCA_964638395.1 uncultured Caldilineaceae bacterium | reverse complement strand
TAATGAATTAACCTCCCATTCCATCCTACCTATCTACCTGATGCCCTAACCCTCTCCGCAAAAGCCCCCCCAATTTGCCATAAACCACGGCAACGCCCATAAGTTACGGGATCACCCAAACCGTTGACCCCCAACCATCATCACCCGCCCGCCGGTGTCCGGCCATGCCGTAGTCTGGGACGGCCCCCCTTGCCACCAATGTCATTAAGGACCGGGAATTAAATAAGTTTCTCAATTGCACAAATCTCGGAGATTAGCGATGGGGAGATTAAGAGAGTATTGACCCGAATCTCCAAATCTCTAATCTCCAATTGACATCTAACAGGACTCACGTTATAGTGTGGCTGTTGAAACAGATCAGCAAACCTTGCGGCAGATTAGACAAATCGTAGACTTCTCTCTTCAGGAACGGGATTTTAATAACTTACCCATTTCAGAGAATGGTAATTGGTAATTAGTTATTAGGGATTGGCCCAATTACCAATTACTAATAACCAATTATAACGCTTTTGGGTAAGTTAATTAATTCTCATTCCTTAGAAGCAGAAGTAGACGCGCTGTAGAATAAGCCGGCAACACCCCTTCGACCGGGAAGATGTTGTCGGCTTTTTGTTTACCGCTTCCGAGGAAGTCTTGGATACAATGATGCAATAACGAGGAGGATTAATATGATCGTCACCAGCTTACGTGACGCCAACATTGAAAAGATTCACAATGATTTAGACTTTATTATAGGCTGTTTTCAGGAAATTCTTGAGGATTTGGGGGAGGAGAGTCTGGCCCGGCAGTTACCCTGGCCGGAGGGGGCACCGCCGCCGGCCGAGGTTCAGCAGCCCCGCCGGACGGCCCAAGCCTACTCCATCGCCTTTCAACTGCTGAATATGGTCGAGGAGAACGCCTCGGTCCAGATGCGGCGTCAGATCGAAACCGAAGGCGGTCTGGTCGAGGTATCCGGCCTGTGGCAACAGAACCTGCACCGCCTGCAAGAGATGGGCTTGACGGATCAACAGATCGCCGAGGATGTAGCCCAGGTTCGGGTCGAACCGGTTTTGACGGCCCACCCGACCGAGGCCAAACGAGCGACGGTGTTGGAGCATCACCGCCGCCTTTACCTGTTGCTGGTCAAACGGGAGAACCAAATGTGGACCCCCTCCGAGCAGGCGACGATTCGGGAGGAGACCAAGACCGAGTTGGAACGGCTGTGGCGCACCGGCGAAATCTATCTGGAAAAGCCGGATGTGGCCTCGGAACGGCGGAACGTGATCCACTATCTGCGGAATGTCTTTCCGCTGGTGCTGCCGGAACTGGACCGCCGCCTGCGCTTCGCCTGGCAATCGACCGGCTTCGACCCGGCCCTGCTGGAAACCCCCTTCCAACTGCCCCGCCTCTCCTTCGGCAACTGGGTCGGCGGCGACCGGGACGGCCATCCGCTGGTCACGGCCGATGTCACCCGCCACACCCTGGCCGAGCTGCGCCAGACCGCGCTCCATCTGCTCACGCAGCAGTTGACCACCCTGGTGATGCGGGTCAGCCTATCAGAACATTTGCAGTCGCCGCCCCAACCCCTCCTGGATCGGATTGCCGAGATGACGATTGCCCTCGGCGAGCGGGGTCAGCAGGCCGTAGCTCGCAATTTTGAAGAACCGTGGCGGCAGATGGTCAATCTGATGATCGCCAAGCTGCCCCTTGAAATGGGGACAGAAATGGGGACAATGGAAGAAAGGGCGGAAACGGCGGAAACGGCGGAGAGACCGGCGGCCCGGAACGGCTATCGCACGGCAACAGAATTGATCGACGATTTGACCACGCTGCGCCAAAATCTGGTGGCGGTCAACGCCCACCGCATTGTGCGGATGGACCTCGATCCGATCATCCGCACCGTCCAAACCTTTGGCTTCCATCTGGCGGCCCTGGATATTCGCCAGAACAGCCGCTTCCACGATCTGGCCGTGGCCCAGTTGATGACGGCGGCCGGCCTGGAGGAAGGGGCTGACTTTCCTAATTGGGATGAAGCCCGGCGGCTTGAGTTTCTCAACCGCGAACTCCAATCCCCCCGCCCCTTTACCCGCTCCGATATGAGCCTCGCTCCCGAAGCCGAGGCGGTCCTGAGTTGCTATCGGGTCGTCGTCCGGCACATCCACCAGCATGGGGCTGACGGTCTCGGCTCGCTCATCATCAGTATGACCCGCAGTCTGTCCGATTTGCTGGCAGTCTATCTGTTGGCCCGCGAGGTGGGGCTGGCCGCTCAAACTGACGAGGGGTTGGTCTGCCAACTGCCCGTCGTGCCCCTCTTTGAAACCATCGACGATTTGCAGCAAGCGCCGGACATTCTGGAAGCGTTCCTGAGCCATCCCCTGACCCAACGCAGCCTGGCCGCCCAGCAAAAACGGCTCGGCCTGGCCCAGCCGGTGCAGCAGGTCATGGTCGGCTACAGCGACAGCAACAAAGATGGCGGCATTTTCGCCAGTCTGTGGAATCTCTACCGCGCTCAGGAGAAGCTGGCCGGCGTGGGCCAAAAGCACGGGGTGCGGATTCGCTTCTTCCACGGGCGGGGCGGGACGATCAGCCGGGGGGCCGGGCCGACCCACCGCTTCCTCAACGCCCTGCCCCACTCCGCGTTAAATGGCGATTTGCGGATGACCGAGCAGGGGGAAACCATCGCCCAGAAGTATGCCAACCGGCTCAACGCGGCCTACAATCTGGAGCTACTCCTGGCCGGGGTGACGGGGGCCACTCTGCGCCACTGGCATACCGAAAAATCCTCCCATCCCCTGGAGCCGGTCATGGATCGCCTGGCCGCGCAGAGCCGTCAGGCTTACGAAGCGCTGGTTCACAGCGAGGGCTTTGTCCCCTTTTTCCGGCAGGCGACGCCCATCGACGCCATCGAAGCCAGCCGCATCGGCTCCCGACCGGCCCGGCGCACCGGCCAACAAACCATCGCCGACCTGCGGGCCATCCCCTGGGTCTTCAGTTGGAGCCAGGCCCGCTTTTATCTGTCCGGCTGGTACGGCGTCGGCACGGCCCTGGAGTCGCTGCTGGCCGATGATCCCGACACCTTCGAGACGCTGCGGAAGCAAAATTTCCTCTGGTCGCCCCTCCATTACATCATCAGCAACGTCGCCACCAGCATCGCCACCGCCGATCTGGAGATGATGCACAGCTACGCTGCCCTGGTCGAGGATGCGGCTATCCGGGAGCGGATGATGGGGCTGATCGAAGCGGAGTATCACCGCACCCGGCAAATGTTAGAAAAAATCTACGACGGCCCGCTGTCGGAGCGGCGGCCCAACGTCCACCAGTTGCTCACCCTGCGCCAGCCGGGTCTCCACCTGCTCCACCGGCAGCAACTCGAGCTGCTGAAACGCTGGCGGCGCGGCTCCGACGCCGAGAAGCAGGAGATTGTGTCCCAGCTTCTGCTGACGGTCAACGCCATCGCCAGCGGCCTGCGGACGACGGGGTAGTATCTCTAACCAAGCAACTTCTTGCATTTTGAGCCAGAAAATTGATCCACGAAGGGCACGAAGTGACACGAAGAAAAAATTCAAAAATTTACTGTTTCTTCCTGTTTCTTCGTGGATAATCTAACCTTGTTTGGTTCTGGCTTGTCCAGGTTAGGAGTAGGTGATTTAATTTACAGAAGCGAAAGGTTATGCTATACTGGGCCCGGTTTACAGAAACCGATTTCCCCAAATTCGTTCGATACGAGGCATGAGACTGAGATGAGACATTATCACTGTCAGTGAAATCTAATTTTAGACGCTGGATTGCGTCTAAATTCTGGTCAGCATACGTTTCGGCGCGACGTGAGTCTCCGGCTGTCGTGACCCGGTGAGTTCCCGGCGTGGGCCTCTGCCGTCGCCAGCGTATGCTGGCGGCGGTCTTTTGTTTCTGGGCAAGAGACAAGGAGGTGCCGGTGCAAAAATATAGCAATTAGGGTCCGCGCTTGTAGAAAAATGGGTAATTCAGTTGTTTAATTCATGATCGTTAAGAAGTGTTGCGGGAGAAACTCACGATGAAACATCTACTGAAATTCAGTCTAATGGCGGTTGGCCTGGCCCTGTTGGTGGCTTGTTCAGCCGCGTCCAACGGCGCAAGCGAGATCGAAGCAGAAGCGCTGGCCATCAAAGTGAGCCAGGAATTGCAAAAGGGCCAGTATCAAATTGTCTCAACAGAGGAACTCAAGCAGTGGTTCGACGAGGACAAAGATATGCTCATCGTCGATACCATGCCCTACGAAGCCAGTTATAAAAAGCAGCACATTCCGGGCGCTGTCCAGTTCGAATTTCCCATCGAGGAGATCAACCAGTTGGATGAGGCTACCAGAGCCGATTTTGAAGCTCTGCTTGGCCCGGATAAGTCGCGGACGATTGTGTTCTATTGTGGCTTTACCAAGTGCGGGCGCAGCCACAATGGGGCGATGTGGGCGGTTCAGCTTGGTTATAGCGATGTTTATCGCTGTCCGGGGGGGATTACGGCTTGGGCCGAGGCCGGGTATCCCACCGAAGCGGTCGATGAAAGTTAGCTCAGCACGGCCACAAATGTAACTTTTGGCTTTTTGAACAGGACGCAGATTTACGCAGATTTACGCAGATAAATTTAAAAATCAGCGTTTATCAGCGTTCATCTGCGTCCGATAAAAGTTTCAGTTAGGCCCGGGGGCAGTATAAATGTGATCTCCTACTCTCCCCATCTTCTGCTCACATCAGTTCAATGCTATACCTTACGTCAAGGAGATTGATGCATGGCTAACAACCAACCTAAAACCGCTACCGTTATTCTGGTCACAAACAACGGCATGGGCCAGGCGGATGAACCGTTGCAGCACAAACTGTTCCAGACCTACCTCAAATTGTTGGATGATAGCAACACCCTCCCGGCGGCTATTTGCTTTTACACCGAGGGAGTCAAACTGGTCACCACCGGCTCGCCCGTTATCGCGGACCTCAAGACGCTAGAAGCCAAAGGTGTCCATCTGGTTATCTGCAACACCTGTCTCAATTATTATGGGCTGCAAGAGCGGGTCGAGGTCGGCATCGTTGGCGGCATGACCGACATCATCGAAGCCCAGTGGCGGGCCGATAAGGTCATCACCCTCTGACTCACTACGTTTT
>CAZWZZ010000529.1:3620-5114 GCA_964638395.1 uncultured Caldilineaceae bacterium | reverse complement strand
TTAGACCGCTAAAGCGGTTACTACGAACCTCACGAAACTTATTTTCCACAGTACTCAAGATGCTGGTTCCTGTCCCTTATAGTTTAGGATGCCGGGGCCTAAAATCTGGGACGCACCGCACCCAATCATATTTGACAAAGTATTCTGTCGATGATAAGATGGCCCTCTCCCGTCGAAAGTGACCCCGTTATTTAACGAAGAGGATTGTATTAAAAAGCTATTTTCTTTGGTGACATATAGTCATTGCTTACAAATTCACAGTTGTAACAATTTAGTGATTTCCACGACTAATTTGTGAACTTTACATGAAAATGTTTTGACAGGATTTACAAGATTGGCAGGTCAGGAATAGTAAGAATTTGTCAATCTTAGTTATTGATTTTGTCAAAAAATCGGTGTCTCAACGTTGAAAACCACGTAACAGTTGGACGAAATCTTGCCGCGTCAAACGTTTGAGGCATTCGCCACAGGAGTAGTCCAACTGAAAAGGTGTAGAACTTGCAAGCCAAGCTGCCTTTTTGTTAATAGATGTGTTTTTACCAACATAAAAGTCGCCGAATTCGCAATATGTCATTGGGTCGATGAACAAACCGCTTCTGACCGTAATGCCTTCTCCTTCTTGCTTGACCTTTCCAAATGTATCTAGGTTCTCTGAGATTTTTTGTGGTGAAGGCATCCCTGTGCCCGCTATCGCATTGGGATGCGGTCTCTACCCCACAAAAGCTCATAGAGTTCTGTATCTATGTGATTGTTTCAGAAAAAAAAATAAGAACTGAATTTTTAAGAAATATAAAAGTGTGGTAAAATCTGTGCGGTCTTTTTAGTGATATTATTCACACACGCCGTCGATGACAGTGGTTATAGATAATCAGTAGAGTGTAGCATCCTGAGCAAATCGAAGCATGAGGTTGTGTCGAAGGGTGCAAGCGTTTTACTGATGGATAGCAAAACATTGTTGTCCGATTTAGATACAATTTACCTCAGAAGCAGTCTTAGCAGCCGTTAGGATCGAATACGCCTATGAATCAAATTTTCCACCCAAGTATGAACACCATCGCCCGAGTGTCTATCTTCGGGACCTTATTTTTCCTGATTGGACTGGGGGGGGCGATTGATTTTTTTGTGCGCTCCCCTTACATGACCGATGTTGGAATCGCCATCGAGCAGCCGGTGCCGTTCAGCCATTGGCACCACGTTGACCAACTCGGCATCGACTGCCGCTACTGTCACACCTCTGTGGATAGCGCCGCCTACGCGGGCATCCCCCCCACCGAAACCTGTATGACCTGCCATTCCCAAATTTGGGCAGAAGCGCCGATGTTGGAGCCGGTGCGTGAAAGTTTTAATACCGGCGAGCCGATTGAATGGAACAAAGTTCACGATCTTTCCGATTTTGTCTATTTTGATCATAGCGTTCACGTCAATGGCGGGGTCGGCTGCGAGTCCTGTCACGGACGGGTCGATCAGATGCCGCTGGTGGCTAAAGCCGAGACC
>CAZWZZ010000529.1:0-3520 GCA_964638395.1 uncultured Caldilineaceae bacterium | reverse complement strand
GAAGTCGGAAGATTAGACGATTGCTCAATCTGTCATCGCTAGACTAGAAGGGAATTATGAGGAAAAATTTCGATATACCATCCATTCGCGCCCGTCTGGCCGGGCAAAGTGGTCAGAAATATTGGCGCAGTCTTGAAGAAATTGCCGAAACCGAAGAATTTCAAGATTTTATCAAGCACGAATTTCCCCAGGGGGTCGATCAATGGCTAAACCCGGTGGGGCGACGTAACTTCTTGAAGCTGATGGCCGCATCGCTGGCCTTGGGGGGGCTGTCCGGCTGTTCTATCACCCGAACGCCGGAGAAAATCGTCCCTTACGTCGAAGCGCCGGAGCGCATTGTCCAGAGTGTTCCCCAATTTTATGCCACAACCTTCCAAACCGGCGGCGTAGGCATCGGCGTTCTAGCCGAGAGCCACATGGCCCGCCCCACTAAAATCGAAGGAAATCCCGATCATCCGGCCAGTTTAGGTAAAACGGACGCATTCGTCCAGGCCTCGATTTTGCAGTTGTATGACCCCGACCGGGCCAAAACGATGATAAACGGCGGTCGGGTCAGCTCCTACACCAATTTTCTGAACGATCTGGCCCTTCAGGTAGAAATCCAGCGGGCCACCAACGGGGCGGGATTTCGCATTCTGACCGAAACTATCACCTCTCCCTCGCTCATCAACCAAATCGAAGCGATTCTCGAAGAGTTTCCGGAGGCCAAGTGGTATCAATATGAGCCGGTCAACCGGGACAATGCCCGCGAAGGGGCGATGATGGCCTTCGGGGAAGATGTCAACACTGTTTACAATTTTGATCGGGCCGAGGTCGTGGTCTCGCTAGACGCCAATTTTATGAATGATGGCGCGGCAGCGGTGCGGTACGCCCACGACTTCAGCGAGAAGCGACGGGTGCGGGAAGACAAAACCGAGATGAACCGGCTCTACATGGTCGAATGTACCCCTTCGGCCACCGGTACGTTGGCCGATCATCGTCTGGGCCTGAGTTCGGCGGAAATCGAAGCCTTTGCTCGCGCTCTGGCCGTGGAGTTGGGTCTCGATATTGAGCCGCCCGTTGAGGAGAGCCTCAGCCACGTGCCGGAGGATTGGATTCCGGCTATTGCCCGTGATTTGCAGGAGAATAGCGGTCAGAGTATCGTCATTGCCGGAGATTATCAAGCCCCGGTCGTCCACGCTATTGCTCACGCCATCAATGATGCTTTGGGCAATGTCGGCCAGACGGTGACTCATACTGAACCGCTGGCCCCGTCGGAGCAAGGTCATTTCGAGGGCTTGCAGGCGTTGGTTGAGGAGATGGCTGCTGAAACGGTCAATTTTCTGCTGATCGTCGAGGCCAACCCGGTTTATAATGCCCCGGCCGACCTCAATTTCGTCGAAAATTTACAGAAAGTGGCCTTCCGCGTTCGGGATGGCCTCTACGAAGATGAAACATCGGCCTGGTGTCACTGGAGTTTTGGGAGCCGACATTATCTGGAAGCGTGGGGGGATGTGCGGGCCTATGACGGCTCCGTGAGCCTCGTTCAACCGCTGGTCGAGCCGTTTTACGATGTCAGATCGTCCCACCAGTTGATGGCCGCCATTCTGGGCGACTCAGAACTGACCGGCTATGAGGTGGTTCAACAGTATTGGTCAGAGGGCAAATCAGAAGAAGAGTTCAAAGAATTTTGGCACCAGGCCCTATTCAACGGCGTGATTGCCGATACAGCCCTGCCCGAAAAGTCTGTCTCCGTCAATCTGGCGGAAGTCAATGCCGCTTCCCCGGCCGAGGTGGACGAAGAGGCGATTGAAATTACCTTCCGGCCCGACCCGGCCATCTGGGATGGACGCTGGTCTAACAATGGCTGGATGCAGGAACTCCCCAAGCCGATCAGTAAATTGACCTGGGACAATGCCGCACTGATGAGTCCGGCCCTGGCGGAGCGTATTGGCGTGACCAACGGCGACATGGTGACGCTCACCTATGAAGGGCGGAGCTTGCAAGCGCCGGTCTGGGTGATGCCGGGGCAGGCGCGAAATACCGTCACGGTTCATCTGGGCTATGGCCGGGAGCGGGTCGGACGGGTTGGCGACGGCGTTGGCTTCAACGCTTACAGCCTGCGAACCTCTGACGCCCCCTGGTCCGGCACCGGTCTCAACATCGAGCCGACCATCGACAATTACCAACTGGCCTCGACCCAGACCCATTACGGGATGGAAGGGCGGCATTTGGTTCAAAAGGGGACGATTGAGGAGTATCGGGAAAACCCGAAATTCGCTACCAAGTATATCGAGGAAAAACCCTACGATGTGACCCTGTCGCTGATGCCGGGGTATGAGTATGAGAGCTACGCCTGGGGCATGGTTGTCGATTTGAACACCTGCCACGGCTGTAATGCCTGCGTGGTCGCCTGTCAGGCCGAAAACAACATTCCGGTCGTGGGTAAAGAGGAAGTGCTGATCGGGCGGGAAATGCACTGGATGCGAATCGATAGCTACTTCGATGGAGAGCTTGACGATCCGCATATGCACCACCAGCCGGTGATGTGCCAGCATTGTGAGCAGGCCCCCTGTGAGTTGGTCTGTCCGGTTAACGCCACCGTCCACGACCACGAAGGGTTGAATGTGATGGTTTACAACCGTTGCATCGGGACTCGCTACTGCGCCAACAACTGCCCCTACAAAGTGCGCCGCTTCAACTTCCTGCAATACAATGATCTTGAAAGTGATGAAGAGAGCCTGAAAGCGCAGAAAAACCCGGACGTGACGGTACGAACGCGGGGGGTGATGGAAAAATGCACCTACTGCATTCAGCGCATTAGCCGGGCGCGGATCGACGCCAAGAACGAAAACCGTCGTATTCAGGATGGCGAGGTCGTTAGCGCCTGCCAAGCGGCCTGCCCGACCAACGCCATCATCTTCGGTGACCTGAACGATCCCGATAGCGCCGTGGCCCAAGCCCAGGCTCAACCGACCAATTACGGCCTCTTGACCGAGTTGGGCACCCGGCCCCGCACCACCTATTTAGCGAAATTGAGAAACCCCAACCCTGAAATCGCAGAGACGCACAGCGCCGGGGGACACGGGTAGATCGTGAAACGTAAAACGTAATGTTTTCTTCCAGAAGCAGGCTCTACGTTTCGCGTTTTACGTTTTGTGGGGGTCTAATTTGATTAATTTGAATCTTGAAACCGCATTTTGTTTCATCTTTCATCCCTCATTATTCTTACTTCAAAAAGGGAGTAATCTATGGCCTTAGGTCAAACAACAGACAAATCTATACAAGCCCAGGCCGATGTTCCTATTCTGGAACCGGGCCACAGCTACACCTCCATTAGCCAGAAAATTAGCAACGTGGTACTGGATGTTCGCACCCCACTGGGTTGGTTCATCGGCTTTGGGGTTGGCTCGATATTGTTGATGATATATCTTATTTCGGTAGGGTATCTTTTCATCTATGGCGTTGGGGTGTGGGGGATCAATGTGCCGGTCAGTTGGGGCTTTGCCATTGTCACCTTCATCTGGTGGATCGGGATCGG
>CAZWZZ010000528.1:0-5116 GCA_964638395.1 uncultured Caldilineaceae bacterium | reverse complement strand
ACTCCGTTTCGCGCTACTCAGGATGCTATCTCCTAAAATTTAGGACGCACCCATTGACTCAGGACTCAGGACCCCCTCTCCCGAATCTCCGTCGAGGAGACATCCACTCGGAACGCTTCCTCAGGGATAGCCTCGAACAAATCCTCGTAGCCGGGGGGGATGGCTAAATCGGCCAGGGACAAGAATTGGCCCTCGACCAGCCGTCCGGCGACGAGGAAGCGGCAGCCGGCTTCGCGGATCGTCTCGAAGGCGGCCCGCCTCTGGGCCGGGTCGTCGTTGTAGAAACGGAGCTGGAGTATCCGCCGGGCGGTGTCGATGCCGAGAATGAAGACACTGCCGGGAAACATCCGGGCCTTTTGGCTAAAAAGCGGAGCGCGGGAGAGGAGCAGCGTGGCCCAGCCCTCGAATTGGGCGGCCCGGCGTTGGGCCTCGCTCAGGCTGATGGGCGCTTTGTCGGCATTGATGATGGGCAGCTCGAAATAGACCGCTCGCTGCAACCGCTCCGCCGCCACCGCGACCATCCCCCGGTGGCCCTCGTGGAGGGGGTTGAACGCGCCGGACAGAAAGGCGATGTGGGGCAACGTCTCGCCTGCCGTCATCTGTCCGGTCGGGTCGATTTTGACCCACTCCACCTCACCGGCCAACAGGCGGCGCAGGGGCGTCACCGGCTCCACCTGGCGAGTCACCACCTCCGTGGCCAGCAATGGCAGGTCAGGCGTGGCCTCGACCCCGCACGCCTCGGCTACAGCCCGAATGAGCAGCCGGCTGACAATCGCTTCCTCTTCTTGGCGCTCCCGTTCCCCTTTTTGCAAGGTCACTTCGTAAGTGATGACCTGTTGCCCATCCCGAACGGCCAGACAGGCCCGATGTTGGCCCCGTTTGGCGCGGTCGGTGGCGATGGTCGCCGTACAGCCGATCCCGGCCACGGCAGACTCCGCCCCGGCCAGATGACGCGCCCGGCGGTAGGCGGCGGCGGCCAAAGCCTGGGCTACCTCCGGCCCGGTGAACTGCGTTGGCTCAAAACCGATGGTCTCGATGAGCGAGGCCGGAGCGTACCGATCCGTCGCCTCCAGGAGTGTCCGGGAGGAGCCACCGACACTGTGCAGCCAGGCCAATGCCTGCGATCCCGCCCCGGCAAACTCGATGACCACCTGCCGGGGCGTATCGTGAATGGCGATTATCGTTTCTTTTAATTTTGTCTCGTTGATTTCCAATCTTGTCTTCTCCAAACTTTGATTTCCCGAATTTTACTCGTTCCACCCCCTATCGTCAACCAACTGTCCACCTATTATCCAAATTTTTGACAAGACCGGCGGTCTGATCTATAATGCAACTCCCAATGATGGTTAAAAATTTAACATCCTGTCTTGTTTGGGTGGGTAATTGGTAATTGGTAAATAGTCATTGGTCATTCAGTCTCTAATAACCAATTACCAATTACAGTCCTCCAACAATAGGGACGTTATTTAATTCCTGAGAGTGGACAACTTTTTAGCGCCACGCTACTTTGTCAAACCAAAATTGTTAAAACATAAGAAAGGAAAGTTAGTATGATAAACAAAATTACGGCTGCTATCAAAAATTATTTTCCGGCGGAAACCGTTGAAGCCCACTGTGACGGCCCGTGTGGGGTCTACGATCCCTCCTCGGCCCGCATTGCTGCCGAAGCCTCGCTGTCGATGACCAAGAAAATCCTGGCTCTGGAGCCGCCCGCCGGGAATGATGCTGAAGCGATGGCTTCCTATCTAAACTCGATGGCCCGCTACATCCAAATCAAGGAAGAGCAGACCCATCTGGCCAAGGAAGAGCTGCTGGTGCTGTGGACTGACTACTTCAAACCGCCTCACCTGGAAAAGTATCCCGACCTGCACAACACCTTCTGGGAAGCGGCCAAGCTCTGCTCCGCCGTCAAGGTCGAAGTCAGCCTGGAAAAGGCCGAGGCCCTGATGGACGCCGTGGAAAAAATCCACAACATCTTCTGGGACACCAAAGGCCGCGACGTGGAATGGTACACCGCCAGCTAGTTTCATCAGTACATCCAAATATCCAATTTTCGCTCAGAGGGAATGGCCAAATCCCCGTTTTGGCTCCGATTTGGTCATCCGAGCCGAACATTTTGGATCGACTGAGTTTGATTGGCTAACATAATTCTGAATAAATGAATGATTGATTAAAAGAAAGGGCAGCCAGAGCTGCCCTTTATTTTAATTGATACGCCTCAAAGATGTCTGCCGGATAACACTACGAAAGATCGTGGCGGGGCATTTGAGGAAATCTGTGACGTAAAAGCTGCGCCACGGACAACCGGGTCGCCCCAGCGTTGAGCGACCCTCGAGCCGCTGATTGTCCCGGCTGTTAAGGGATTTATAGACCCAACTTGGTTAAGTTGGGACTGAAATGGACGCGGTGTTGCTACAGGCCCAACAGGACATTCAAGGGTAACTCTAAATGCGGGCCAGTTTCGCTTCGCTCACCCCGCCACTGGCCTCTCTCCCGTGCCGCTCCGTCGCCCCTGAACAACTAAATTTTGGAGCTAATTTTTCCTTGACAACGCTCTCAAACCACGTTATAATGGGGCGACACACATTAATTTTTCCTCTTGCTTAATTAATTCCGCCTCGATAGTTTATGTACGCTCAGTGGCGAGTGTAGAGTATGGTAACGCGACAAACCTTGGCAGGCAGCAACAGCAGCACGGTCAAATCGCACAATCTGCGGGCCATTCTGTTGGCCTTGTTGAAACATGACTATGTCTCGCGGGTGCAACTGGCCGAGTTGACGGGCCTGTCCACGACCACGATTACCAACTTAGTCACTGAACTGTTGGACCAAGAGCTTGTCGTTGAAGAGGGCGCGGCGCGGTTGAAACAACAACCGGGGGCCGGGCGACCCCGCCGCGCTCTGCGCCTCGTTCCCGAAGCTCGCTACGCCGTCGGTATCCACATCGGTGTCGGCAACATCCGCGTCGCTATCACCGACCTGCGGGCCAACATCCTCGCCCACCACACCTTTACCCACGCCCTCGACCAACCGGCCAAGGCTGTCTTAGATGAAACAATGCGCCTCGTCGAGCGGGCAATCCTCCAAGAACCCATTCCGCCCCACAAAATCGTGGGCGTCGGTGTCGGCACCTCCGGCCTGGTCAACCCCGCCACCGGCATCAACCTGCTGGCCCCCAACCTCAACTGGCACGATGTGCCCATCCAAGCCTGGCTAACCGAGCGGCTGGAGCTGCCCGTCTGTATGGATAACAACGTCCGGGCGATGGCGCTGGGCGAAGCCCTGTTTGGGGCGGCCAAAAATGTGCGGGTGGTGGCCTTTGTCTATGGCCGCATCGGCGTTGGGGCCGGCTTTGTCGTCGATGGCCAACTCTTTCGGGGTAGCAGCGCCGGGGCCGGGGAGATCGGCCATATGACCCTCATCGCCGATGGGGGCACGCTCTGCCGCTGCGGCAACACCGGCTGTCTGGAGACGTTGGTCTCGGAGCCGCAGATTGTGCGGCAGGCGCAGGCGTTCTTCGTCCCCAATGGTCGGGAAC
Organism: uncultured Caldilineaceae bacterium; assembly: GCA_964638395.1. Taxonomy (GTDB): domain Bacteria; phylum Chloroflexota; class Anaerolineae; order 4572-78; family J111; genus CAZWZZ01. The sequence continues at coordinate 1,578 of CAZWZZ010000528.1, read as the reverse complement.
CGGCCCCATCACCCGCCACAGAGGCCACCGGCTTGAATATCGAGGACATCTTCGAGGCGGCCCGCGCCGGAAATCAGGCTATCCTGGATATGCTCAAGCAACCGGCCCGCTACCTGGGCATCGCCCTGGCCAATCTGGTCAACATCCTCAACCCGGAACTGATTCTGCTGGGTGGTATCTTCGCCCAGGGCCAAGATTTGCTCCTGCCGACCATCGAAGAAACGATGCGGGCGCGGGCCTTCGCCAATCTGGGGCAGGCGGTTCGCCTCCAGCCGACCAGCTTCGGCTCCAACGCCGGGGTCATCGGCGGCGCGGCCCTGGCCCTGACCAATTTCTTCTACCAACAGGACGGCCTGACCACGCCGTCCCCACTGACCGAGGTGATCGCGTGATTCAAACATCTCCTGTAACCATTGCCTTTGTGCCCATCGCCCGCCCCACCTTCGATGTCGAGCTGGCCCGTCACCTGACGGGCCAGGTGCGGGCACAGTTAAACCAGACCGAATTCCAGATTATCGGGCCGACCGAGTTGATTATGGATTTGGAGGCGGCCCAGGCCACGGCTCTTGAGCTGGCCGATGCCTCGCCCGACCTGCTGCTGGTTCTGCAAGCCTCCTTCGCCGACAGCACGATGATTTTAGCCCTGGCCCAGACCGTCAACGCCCCCCTGCTGATGTGGGGCGTGCCGGAAGCCCACACCGGGGGCCGGCTGCGGCTCAACTCGATGTGCGGCATCAACCTGGCCGCCCACGGTTTGACCCGGCTTGACTATCAGTATGACTATATTTTTGCTTCCCCCGATGAAGCCGCCGCTCTGGAAAAAGTGACGGCCCTGGCCCGGGCGGCCAAAGTTCGCCGCCTGTTGCAGGGCGCACGGCTGGGGCGGGTCGGCCCCCACCCGGCCGGCTTCGATACCTGCCGCTACGACAGCGCGGCACTCGAAAGACAACTGGGGGTCGAAGTGGTCGAAGTGAGCCTGGCCGACGTCTTTGAGCAGGCCCAGCAGGCCCCACCGGCCCGGATCGAAGCCGTGGCCGATACGCTGCGCCAAACGTTGCCCAACTTCGATGACCTGGAGCCGGAGGCGGCCCGGGGCACCCTCACCACCTACGCCACGCTGCACGACCTGGCCGAACGGGAGCAAATCAACGGCCTGGCCGTGCGCTGTTGGCCCGAATTTTTCACCGAGATGGGCTGCGCCGCCTGTGGGGCCATGTCGATGTTGAGCAACGAACAGACCCCCTGTAGCTGCGAGGCGGACGTCAACGGCACGATTACGCAGTTGATGCTGCAATGGTTGAGCGGCGAACCGGCCTTCGGCACCGACCTGGTCTCGGTCGATACCGAGCGGGATGGCCTGGTGTTGTGGCACTGTGGCCTGGCCCCGCTGTCGATGGCCGACCCCGCCGCTACACCCCAGGGAACCATCCATTCCAACCGCCAACTGCCGCTGCTGTTCGAGTTTCCGCTCAAGCCGGGCCGGGTCACCATCGCCCGCCTCAGCGAAGCGACCGGCGACTATCGCCTGGTCATCGGCGGCGGCGAGATGCTCCAGGCCCCGCCCAGCTTCTCCGGCAC
>CAZWZZ010000527.1:3025-5123 GCA_964638395.1 uncultured Caldilineaceae bacterium | reverse complement strand
AGCAAAGGCGCAAGCGATGAAAAAACTTATTGGCACAAATCTTGGGCAGTATGAGATTGTTGAAAAAATCGGTCAGGGCGGCATGGCCTATGTCTTCAAGGCTTACCAGGCCAGTTTGGATCGGTATGTGGCGTTGAAGATTCTCTCTCCCATATTAGCCGAACAGCCGGGCTTTACCGAACGCTTCCAGCGAGAGGCCCACTCGGTGGCCCGTCTACACCATCCCAATATTCTCCAGGTGTACGATTTCGGTGTTCAAGATCATTACAATTATTTGGTTATGCGGTATGTGCAGGATTCGGTGACGTTGAGCCATTTGATTCGGCAGGAGGTTTCGTTAGACAAATTGCTCGACTACATCCTCCAGGTCGCCGATGCCTTAAATTATGCCCATGAGCATGGGGTCATCCATCGTGATGTCAAACCCAGTAATATTCTTATCGACAACAAGTGGGCGTTGTTGAGTGATTTTGGGTTGGTCAAGATGATTGAAGATTCTACGCATTTGACCAACACCGGCATGGGCATCGGCACACCGGCCTATATGTCGCCGGAGCAGGTCAATAACAGTAAACAGATAGATCGGCGCACAGATATTTATGCGTTGGGCATTATTATGTACAGATTGCTGACCGGTACGATTCCCCACGACGCGCCAACGCCGATTGCGGTATTGGCCAAACGAGGCAGCGAACCGGTGCTTCCGCTACGCCAGGTCAAACCGACCATCTCTGTCGGTTTCGAGCAAGTGACGATGCGTTCGTTGGCTATGGAGCCGGATATGCGCTACAGCACCGCCACCGATTTTGCTGAGGCGCTCAAACAGGCACAAACAAATCCTGATTATCAAGAGCCAACGTTGACCATCACCGAACAACCTACAGTGGTTTCCGAGCTGCACCATCCTGATAAACCTGGTAATAACAATAAGCCTCACAAGAATAAGATGGCGCTGATTGTCGGCGGTTCGGTCGCGGCGTTGCTACTTCTTGGGTTGATACTGTTCTTTTTCAGCAACGGAAGCAGCGCGGCCAATGGGCCGACGCCTCAGACCAATACGCCCGGTTCATCGGCCGGTGTCGTTGAAGTTTCACCAACTGCCACACCGGTTCCGCCGACCGCCACGCCGGTTCCGCCGGGAACACCGTCAGCGATGGCCCACACCGATTTGGCAGTTTATGCCGGGCCGGGGGAGAATTATGACCTGATCGGCTATTTACCGGAAGGGGCCTCGGCGGAAATTACCAGCCGCGATCAGGAGCGGGCGTGGTGGCAAATTAAAACCTCTCTCTCCCCCGATGGAAGCGGCTGGATTAGCGCAGAACCGGAATTTACCCAAGCCGTTGACAGCGACAACATCCCCATTGCCCTGGCCCCGCCGACCCCAACCCCCTCTCCCACCGAGACCCCGCCCTCCGACACGCCGACCGCGACTCCGACTTCCCCGCCCCACACCCCCACCCCTACGGACACCCCAACCCGCCCCCCCGCCACGGCAACACCCACTACAGTGTCCTCCGGCTCTACGGCTCCCCCCATCGCCCTCCCGACACCCACCGTCCCAACAGGAAAGTTTACCTTACTCACGCCAATTTCGTTGGAGCAGCCGACCTTTGGCTTGACCGAGTTCGAGTGGCGCTGGTCCAGCCCGCTGCCCGCCGATCAAGGGTTTGAGGTCCGCATTTGGCGAGATGGTGAACCGCCTACCGGGGTGCATAACGCCGTCTTGGATAACAAAAATGGTACGATTGAGGCGCTGGGGAACAATCGGTATCGGCTGGTGGCCGATATTACCGATGCCTTCGGGGTCAAAGGGCGAGGCGGTGAATATAATTGGACTGTGGCCGTCGTCCAAATCGAGCCGGTTTATCAAGATTTGGGGATTCAAGCCCCGCCCGCCCGCCTCCGTTTCGATGTTCCCGGTGGTGGTGGGGGTGGTGGTGATGATGGTGATGGTGGGGGGGGAGGTGGTGGTGGCGGTCCCGTTAATAACTAACTCAAACCATCATTTTTCGCATCTAAACATGATATATAGTGGTTCACTCACGCGTCGTTGATGTTGTTGAGGAAGGTGTGTAGGGCTTATGACTTATAGTTT
>CAZWZZ010000527.1:0-3015 GCA_964638395.1 uncultured Caldilineaceae bacterium | reverse complement strand
CCCCCCGGCCGCCCCCCCCCCCCCCCAACTAATCCCTAGCTGGCCTCATAAAAATGAACGTTGTCAAATTAACTTTAACTACGCTTAACCTGGGGGGACAGATGCTTAAACAAAAGATACAAAACTTCTTGATAATTGCAAGTATTATGGGCGCTGTTATTCTATCATTCCAGTTCCTAATAGGTTTTGATGACCTAACGGTTCAAGCACAAAACAATGCCTCTGTTTTTCAGCAACAAAGGAGCGTGTCAGAGCTAACCTACCAGACTATTTCCACGGACACTTTCAGTTCCTCAGAAACTCTTGATGGACAAGAACTTCAAATAGAGGAAGCCAATAGCTTTCAAGATATAATTTCTAAGATTGAGGCCGGTTCAACAGAATTTGGTCCGCAGAGTATAAACGCCGGGTATGAATATATTCCGGCCTCTGCCTTCAGACACGATGGGGTCAGCCCAGCCAGCGGTTACAGCTTTTTTCCATTTCTAGGTTTTATCCAGAATACTTCGGCCAGTCAGATGTGTTTGGCTGCGCCTGTTTACGTACCCAACGGGGCTACTTTTACCAATGTGTTCGTATTCTTCGTAGATGACAGCGCCACCAGCGATTTTCGTATCGCCCTTTGGCGAAAGAGTCATCGTTTTCCCAGTGGTGATGCAGAATCGGTGGCTATCGGAACTTTAATCGGCATAGATGACTCCCTCGTCCGAGTCGGGTTCTTTGATCCCTTTCAGCCGCAGCCAGGCACGGGAACGGTCAGCAATGATTACGGTTACTCTGTTACCTTTTGTTTTGCCCCAAATACAGGGTTAGAGCAACAAATGTATGGGTTTATTATCTCTTATAGATAAGTACACCGTCAAATAAGTTTTTTGGGGTTTTGAAGCGTCATTCTCGCATGCTTCTAGCGGGGAATCCAGCCTTTAGAGCCACGTGGATGCCCGATAACGACATTCGGGCATGACAGATCGACCTACCGAAAACCTCATAAAACTTAATTTACGCTGTAATAAGTACAGCGTAAACAAAGTAATTAGAAGTTTGGGCATGTCATTCTGAGCGGAGGAACGGAGCGAAGAATCCCTATAGAGGTGGGCAAACAGAGCGGTTCGTTGGTGAAAAATCGCTTTGGCCTCGCCAGCCAGCCTTATTTTGTGTCCTCATAGGGATTCTTCGCTATCGCTCAGAATGACATAAAACTTAATTTACGCTGTAATAAGGGTAAATTTTTTAGATAATGACCATTTTTTAACAATCTTAAGGAGAGTTGGGATGTTTAGCGTTAGCAGCAAAAAGTGGGTATTGATTATTTTGATTGTGATAGCTATGTCGATGGCTTTGATCTCTTTGCTTTTCTTCAAAGTGGAAGCAGTTCCTGTCCTGGCTCAAGGCGGTGATGATAATGGCACAAATACAATCGATAGCGAGGTCTTGAGTGATCCTAATCTCTCTCCTGTTGTAACCGATTCTGAGAGTGACATTAATTCACAAAGTGATGGTTCAGGGATTGAGGTTGTTCCCATTAGTGCCTTCAGACACGATGGTAACAATGCCAATGGTTGGTTTCATAACTTCCTTGAGGGCTACATTCGCAACACCAGCAGTGAAATGGCCTGTTTTATGGCCCCAACCTATCCTCCAGATGGGGCTACCCTGACTGAGTTTCGCTTCTCCCTGCTCGATGATAGCGCCACGGAAGATCTGTTTGCTCATCTTCGACGGGTCAGGCTGGCCACAGGATCCGCCGATGTAGTGGCCGGCGGCGCTCTCATAAATCTGGATGACCCAACTGCTATTGAAATCTTCGACGATACAATGGAACCTGGCACAGCTATAGTGAATAATGAATATGCTTATTATGTCACCCTTTGCTTTGCGGCGGATACCGCAACCGATATTCTATTCTATGGGGACAGAGTATTTTACGATCCTGCCCCTTAGTTGGTTTTCGACACGAAACGATAGCCAGGACATTAGCCATAATTTGGTGTTAATAAGGAGATGAGGTCCGCAGATGAATATACCCAAAATCCCCAAAATTCTTGTTGTTTTTACCTTGTTACTGACTATAATTAGTCTCTTACCCGGTGTGGCTACGGTTTGGGCCGAGGTCACCCCAAATGTGAATAAAACCAGATTGGACGTAGAACAACCATTGTTGCCACCAGCCCAAGAGGGTGATGCGCCAGCCCACCGTCCGACACCCTCTTTGGATAATATGATCGTCAAAATTGGCCAAAAGGGTGAGTATATTTTTACTCAAAGTGATGGGGCGGGAGTAGAGATTGTTCCAGCGGCGGCTTTCGTCCATACTGGCGAATTAGGTACTGGTAGTGAAGCAAATGATTGGTTCTTCAATTTTAATGGTGGATTCTTAAGCAACGATAGCCCGTTTAATTCGGTTTGTCTCGCTGCCCCCGTTTACCTGCCGCCGGGCAACACAATAGACAGTTTGACCGTATACGTGTATGATAACTTTTTAGCTAATAATGTGACTTTCTATCTTGATAGCACCGGTTCCTTTGGAGGCTGGAATGAGTTGGCTTCCATTCAATCAGCAAATAATAGCGCTGATATCCAAACCTTGACCACCTCCTCTATTCTCTCTGAGGGCGCTGCTAATCAAGTGGCGTTTGGTATTAATTATCACATAGATTTTTGTTTACCTGCCGGTAGTGGGACGAGTATACGGGTTTATGGCGCACGAGTAAACTACTCCGCGCCTGCTCAAAGCGTATATTTACCCGCAGTCATAAAAGCACCACCGCCGACCCCCCCCCCAACAACAACCACTCTCTTCGTAGAAAACAACACCGGCGGGGTTATCTTTTTTTATCGAGTATTTGACTCTGCTGAGTCAGGCAATCTTCTAGCGGAATGTCCAGCCAATATTCAACCTGGGACTACAGTATCTTGTGGTACCTTCACCGCCGGTAGCCGTCACGTCACTACGAATGGTGAATGTGGACCAGGGCAGGGTCCTGTAGATTTTTCGGTTGGTACCTGTACTCGGGT
>CAZWZZ010000526.1:0-5135 GCA_964638395.1 uncultured Caldilineaceae bacterium | reverse complement strand
CCGACAGTTGGCCGAAGGCGCTCCGCATCACCGCGACAGCCCGCTTCATCGGCAAAGCTCGGTGAACATCGGCGGCGGATAAAATTCTGATTTGCATGGGTGTCTCCTTGAAACAAATGTAGCGCAAGTTAGCAATTTAGGCAGGGCCAGAAGAATAATCATCCCAAAAATCCAAGTTTGGGGTCAGTTGTCAATGGTCAGTGGTCAGTTGCAAAGGACAACGGACAACTGACCACTGACTCATCATCCAACTTTGGGATCATTTAAATCTTGGAACTGCCTTATCCTACAAAACTTCCTCTACACAGGCCAACGCCCGGCGCACCCCCAGCGGGATCAAATCCCCGGCCACGCCGGAGCCTTTGACATCCATTCCAACGAGGAAACAGTTCTCGATGGGCGTGGCCGGATCGAGGCGTTGGTCGCCGGTCTGGCCGAAGGTTTGGCCCGACTCGGTTCCGGGCCAGGTTCCGGTGAAAAACATGGGGATGGTCCACGCCACAACCTCGTCAAAATTGGGGAACAGGTCACGCAGGTCGGCCATCGCCAGTTCCAATTCGGCGGTCCGGTCATCGCTGTAAGTGGGGAAGAAGGCGTCGAACAGGTGCAGACCGTGTTTGGACAATTTGGGGTCGAGCAGCGTCGGCGCGAAGATACCGACCACCCGCCGGCAGTTGGGCGTCATCGTCATCGGCGCGTCGTCGAAGAGCGGTTCCCGCGTCGCCCCGAAAATAGCGGCACATTCGACCCCTTTCAATTGGTTCAACCGTTCCAGATAGGCGGGCGGCAGGTTGTCCGAGCCGACGAGTTTCACAAAAGCCCTCGGCCCGCCGTTGTGCAGGACAACCCGGCTGCTGACTTCGCGGCCATCGGTTAGACGGATACCGGCGACTCTTTTGGTTATCCCCCCTAACCCCCCAGAGGGGGGAATGTTTGTCTTGTTCCTTTCAGGGGAGGAGATTTCGGTCTTTTCTCCCCCCTTTGGGGGGTCGGGGGGGACTCTCGTCAAAATCTCCGCCACCGGCGTTCGTACAAACAAATCGCCGCCCGCTTGCCGCAACGCGGTGACCAGCGCCTTGATGATGGAACGAACGCCGCCGACGGGCATGGCAAAATGGCGACCCACTTCGCGGGCATCGAGGGTGATCTGGATGTATTCGCTGGCGGGCATCAGATCGCTGCTCAGGCCGGAGGTGGTGGCGGCGATGGCATCGACGGCGGCCAGCAGGTCGGGGTCGTCGCAAAATTCGGTTAGGTAGGCGGTGGTGGAAACGTGGGAGATTTTGGGATGGGGAGATGGGGAGATGGGAGATTGGGAGACTTGTCCTGAGCGAAGTCGAAGGGTTGGGAGATTGGGAGATGGGAGATGGGAGATGGGAGATTGGGAGATTGAGGAGGCTGCTGTTGAGTTGGTGGTTGGTTTTTGCCCCCCTAGCCCCCCAGAGGGGGGAATTTCAGGTATTTCTCCCCCCTCCGGGGGGACGGGGGGGCTGAGCTTTTTTTGTTCCGTCATCAGCTTTTTGCCGGTCAGGATGGCTTTGAGCCAGGCTTTGCGAGCAGGGGTGGAGAGGAGATCGTAGAGGCTGTGGTAGGCGCGGCCATCGGGAAAGCGGAGCGAGTATTGCTCGCTCAGGCCGAGGTCGGCGAGGGAGACGTAGTCGAGGTCGATACCGACATCTTGCAGAAAACGACCGATGTGGCTGGCCGGGCCGAGGTTGGTCCATGCGCCGGTGGTCACAGCGGCTCCCTTGTAGTCGATTTCGGTGTAACGCCCGCCGGGAAAGCCGAGCTTCTCGAAAACGGCCACGGAATGACCGGCCTGGGCCAGGGCTACCCCGGCCATCAGCCCGCCGATGCCGCTGCCGATGATGACGACGTCGTAGGCCGCTTTGACGCGAGGCGTGTAAGCTCTGAGCGGCACATCCGGCACGAAGCAATCGCTGGGGCAGGCGTAGACGCACAGATTGCAGTCGGTGCAATTTTCGGGGATGACTTCGGCCCAGCCGTCGGTTTTCAGGGCATCGTAAGGGCAAACGAGGACGCAGTAGCCGCAGCCGGTGCATTTTTCTTTGATGAGTTGCATGAGTTTATTTCAAACGAGAAATGTGGGTCTATCTGTGCTTTGACATTGGTCATTTGTCATTTGACTGTAGATAATTTCCTTCCTTGAGATACTCTAAAAACTTTTCCACCGTCATCTCTTCCGTTAACTCTAATGTTTCTTTGCGTGGGCCGTGCTTATGGGCAACCAATTCTGAAAGATGAAACTTGAAATTCTGTCCATACTTTTCTCGCAAGGCCCGACGGTCTGGATAGTTGTCAAAACCAACGACAACTTCATTGTCGTGTATCAGATAGTATGAGTACATCCGTCCTGATTCATTAAAAATCTCTTTTAATCGAAGCTGATATTCGCCGACTGCCCCCTGAACTTTCCAGATTGCTCGTTCAATACTTATGTCCAATTCGGTTAGAGTAACTTCATCTAACGTGTCTTGGACAAGGCTCGTCAACTTTGTAAAATAGTTTCGAGTTGGTTTTGCCACGTTTGTTTTTCCTCAACCCAATATTCCCACTCCATTGCATCTTCTTCCCACAAGGGGTTTTTCGCCTCAATTTTTATCAGGAAATCTTCGTCGGTCTGAATAGACTGCTTAAAAAAATCATAATCGTAACCATACTTTTGAGCATAGAAGTCAATTCTGGTTGCTGCCCGCTCAATACGATGTTGGCATTGTTCAGACAGATAAGCTCGCAAGGCTTCTTTAACAACCCGTTCAACATCGCCAAAAAGTTGTACCGTATCGACCCATTTATCGTCAATCGAAATTGTTAACATCGCAACACCTTTTTCTTGGTCTGTAAAGTAAATGGCAAATTACTACAGCGTCATCACGTTGTAAACTACGTAATCAAACCTCGCAACGCTGCTAAGTTCCGCTCGTTATCCTCCGGGTCTTTTTTGACCGGCGTTTCGATCAGAAAGGGAATATCTTTGAAGCGCGGATCGTTGAGGAAGTAACCGAACGGCTCCAGGCCGATGTGCCCCTCGCCGATGTGAGCGTGACGGTCTACGTGGCTGTCGAACTCTTTTTCGGAGTCGTTGAAGTGAAAGACCTTGAGCTTGTCCAAGCCGATGATCTTATCAAATTCGGCGATCATCGCTTCGTAGCTGTCGGGGGTGCGAAATTCGTAACCGGCGACCAGAGCGTGGCAGGTGTCGAAGCAGACGACCAACCGCTCCGGGGCTTGACAACCGGTGATGATGTGGGCGATCTCCTCGAATTTTGAGCCGAGGGTCGTGCCCTGCCCGGCGGTAATCTCCAGAGCCACTTTGACATCATAGTTGGGCAATCGGTCGTGGATGATGTCCAGAGATTTAATCACCTTGCTCAGGCCGGCCTCAACGCCTGATTTGACGTGGGCGCCGGGATGCAGCACCAGATGAGGAATTTTCAGCAGCTCGCACCGTTCCAATTCGATCACCAAAGCGTTCAGCGATTTATTCCAGACGGTCTCATCCGGCGCGCCCAGGTTGAGCAGGTAGCTGGCGTGACAGACGACCGGGCTGATACCCGTTTCCGCCTGCTGCTGGTGGTAGCGGTCAATCGTCTCCTGGTCGAGCGGTTTGGCTTTCCATTGCCGGTTCGATTTGGTGAAAATCTGAAAGGCGGTGCAGTCGAGGGCTTGCGCCCGGCCAAAGGCTTTGTCAACGCCGCCGGCCGTGGATAGATGTGCCCCAAGTAACATTCATATCTCCTCGTATAAAATAAAACCAAAATAGGGTTATCGGGTATTTAACCGATACCCAGGTTCAGGCCAAAGTATACCACAGGCCGGTCTGGGATAAAAGGGGCGGGCGTTTAAAGATTAGAGCAGTTTTTGAAACTGCTCCAATCTGGTTTGTTGCTCACGAGGCTCCGCCAAGCGCCTCGATGATCCGTAAATCGGTGCGGGGGAAGGGGAAGGTGGCCAACTCCTCAAACGTCACCCAGCGCCAGTCGGCCACCTCCAGGGCTTGCGGCTCCCCGGCCAGCCATTGACAGTCGAAGGCGTGGAGGGTGATTTTGAAGTGGGTGTAGCTATGTTTGACGGTGATAATGGGCCGGTCCACGGCGATGTCGATCCCCAACTCCTCTTTGATTTCACGCCGCAGACAATCCGGCAAGGTTTCCCCGGCCTCCTGTTTGCCGCCGGGAAATTCCCACAGCCCGCCGAGCATACCATCCAGAGGACGCTGGGCGATCAGGATTTGCCCATCCCGGCGAATGACCGCCGCAGCCACGTCGTAGTGGGGCAACTTTTTCCGGGGCGACTTGACCGGCAATTCCCGCTCGAGGCCCCGCAACCGCCCCCGGCACAATTCATTGAGCGGGCAGAGCAAGCATTTCGGCGTTTGGGGCAGACAGACCAACGCCCCCAACTCCATCAAGGCTTGCGTCCATTCTGCCGGGGCGTCAGGATCGACCAGAGCCGTGGCTGCTTCCTTGAGTTGCCGGGCAGCCGGGCTACGCTGAATATCGCTGTCGATGGCCAGCAGCCGGGCCAGAACCCGCTTGACGTTGCCATCAACCGCCGGAACGGCCTCGTTGAAGGCGATGGCCGCCACGGCCCCGGCGGTGTAGTCGCCAAAGCCGGGCAACGTTCGCAATTCGGCATAGCGCGTCGGCAGCCGCCCCCCGTGCTGCGCGACAATGTCGATGGCCGCCCGGTGCAGATTACGGGCGCGGGCGTAGTAGCCCAACCCCTCCCAGGCTTTGAGAACCTCCGCCAGCGGAGCAGCGGCCAGATCGGCCACGCTCGGAAATTTTTCGAGGAAGTTGTGGTAATAGGGAATGACCGTCGTCACCTGGGTTTGTTGGAGCATCACTTCCGAAACCCAAATGCGGTAGGGGTCGCTCTCACCGCGCCAGGGCAGATCACGCCGGTTGTGGCCATACCAGCGTAGCAGGCGACTGCGGATGTCGTTGATTTCGGCGGGCGAGAGGGCGGTTGTTTGGGTCACGGCCGGGATTATAACATTGAGACAAAATTCGGGGAATTTTCCTGGAGGCTCAAGCCGATCTTTTAATTGACATCCGTATAGTACTGTGGTACTATATTATTCGAGGGCCGGGTTGGTCTAAACGTAGAAA
>CAZWZZ010000525.1:0-5136 GCA_964638395.1 uncultured Caldilineaceae bacterium | reverse complement strand
TGAGCAATGATGATAGTTACGGTTGGGGTTGTCATATTATATCTCCAAAATAATGAACCTGTTTTCTCATCTGATTATCTTGGTGAATCCCAAGATTTGAATGATCTCGAAGTTGAGTTATGTCAGTGGTCAGTTGTCCTTTGTTCTTTGCAACTGACCACTGACCACTGACAAAGGACCACGTTTACCCCACCCCCCGCTCGACTTGGACGACCAGGTGGTGACCGGTGGCGGTCTCCTCGGCGTACAGATGCAAAACGCCGTCGGCGTCGAGGGCAAAGGTGACGGTGAAGGCGGCGTGCTGCCCTTTTTTGGGGCGCAGGCCGCTAAATGTCCAACTGCCCAGCACTTCGCAAGCGTCCGGTTTGACCGGCGTCGCCCCTTCGGGATTGGGATCACGCAGACCCCGGTATTGTAGAATATCCAGCTTGACCTGGGTCTGGTCGGGGTAGCGGGTGCTGTAATGGCCGACATTGGCTCGACGATCGCCGACCGGCGGCGTCGGGATGGGCGTGTTGGCGGCGATGATCGGACTGAATAGCTCGGTCTGGCCGTAGTAACAGTTGATGCCCAGCGGGTAGGGGGTCACATCCCAGATAGTCCGGCTCTCGGCGGCAGTCAGCCGGGCCGCGCCGTAAACCGGTAGATGAGCGGCTTCGCGCCGGTGCAGGGTAGCCACCGGTCGATTGAAGAGGCGAGCCACCGTTTCTTGAATGAAGGGCAGATTGGCCCAATCGCCGGTCAGCAAGACGGCGTCGATAGCGCGGGCCTGGAGCCGGGCGGCTGTGAGCGCCTGCCGGCCCAGGTCGGTGATGCGGCTCAGGCTTGGAGCCAGCCAGCTTTCGACCAACGGGCGGGTCAAAACGGTGACCAGGTCGCGGCCAAAGCCGCCGCCGTGATCCAAAACCAGGGTCATCTCCGGGCGCAGGGCCAGAGTCCGCAACGCTTGCCCGGCGGCAGCCCGCAATCCTTGGGCGGCCAGACCGCTCTGGCCGACGGCGAAGACTTCGACGCCGGCGCTCTGGCGGAAACGGTCGTTGAGCCGCTCGGCCACCTGCCAGGCCAGATCATCCCCGCCGAGGAGCGGGTCACCGGCTGTAGCCAGGATGCGGATGTGGTCCCCCGTCCGCTCGGCCAGGCTGATGTCGGTCGAGCCGCCGCCGCAGTGAACCACGGCTACGCGCCGGGCGGCGGCGGGCAACTCGGCGGCCAGCAGGGCGGCGGTCGGCTGGTTGATGAGCCGTTTGACGGTGAGACCCTGCCGCTCGACGGCGGCCCGGGCCTGCACCCGGAAGCGATCTTCGGCGCTGGCCGGGATGGTCAGGATGACCGCCTCGACGGTCTGGCCGAGGGTCTGCTCGGCCCGCTCGACCAATGTCTTGACCAATTGACCGTAAACATCGCTGCTGCGGACTTCGGCGTAGAGCAGGTTGCAGATGGCCTCGCCTTCGGTGTCCCGCACGCTGAAGGGGAGGCGCTCCAGAAGGGGAGGCGGTAATGCCCCGGCTCGCCCCATCAAGCGGGTGCAACCGGCGAGGGTCGTTTCGGCATTGCCGACCAGAGTGCGGGCCGCCGCCGCGCCGATGACCAGGCCGTGCATCGTCTGCCGGGCCAGGGCGGGTAGACTCTCGTTGCCGTCGGGCCAGCCGATCAAGCGAGGACTGCCCGTTTGGTCCAGATAGGCGGCTCTGGCGGTGTGGGTGTCAATATCGATTCCTAGCTGCATCATACGTTACCTCGGTGGGATAGTGTGATTTTTACACTATTGAAATTTAAAAAAAGAGCGTTTTTAGAGGCTGTAGTAATTGGTAAATAGTAAGTGGTAATTGGTCAGTCGTGACTTGCTGAAATTGATTATGCTTTCCGAAAACGGGTCCGCCCGCCGCCCGCCACGGCGATGAACCCTTCGACAAGCTCAGGACAGGCTCGCCGGGCTATCAAACAGCGCCCTATCAATAGGGCTTGATGTAAACCGGATTGATCCGGTGCTACCGTGTAGCTCGGATCATTTATGTCCGGGCGGGGTTACGAACTCAGAGCCTTGTAGAGCCAGACCCTAAAGGTTTTGACCATAAAGGTTGTTTGAAAGCAGCTTCGTCACCGTGAATTGATCACATTTGGCCTGATCTATGGAAACCTTTAGGGTCTTATTCTTACTTAGTGTGAAGTGTACACTATTTGTCGCCGTTTGTCAACCCCCTATTTGACAACATCAAGCGAGAAATTTTTTGACCGCCCGAATCAAACGCTCCAGCTTGAAGGGCTTGGTGATGTAATCATCGACGGGGGGTAAATCGCTGATGATAAATTTCCCATTTTTGGGAATACGGACGGTGACAACGATGACCGGAACAGTGGCCAGACTTTCGTCCTGCTTCATCTGTCGATAGACATCGAAGCCATTGGTATTGGGCATCATCAAATCGAGCAGGAGCAGGTTGGGCTTTGTTTCGCGCAATTTGCGTAGCCCTTCTTGCCCCGACGTCGCCCCCACGACGTCGTAGCCCAACGGTCTTAACACTTCTCGCACCAGGGCAATGGCCCGGCGTTCGTCTTCTATGTAGAGGATATACGGCTTGTCGGTCATTCTGGTAGTACCTGAGTCCTATGGATGGTGTTTACCAGTATACCGCAGTTTGGTTTGAATCTGGTTTGAGACAACGGCTCGACTCAGGAATCTATCTCCTCATCCAGCAGTTCCCGCACCGTTTCTAGCAACAGGCTGGGGCTGAAAGGTTTTTCAAGAAAAGCGGTTCCGGGTCGGGACGATCCCTGAAAGTGGTCGGCGTTCTCGGCATACCCGGAGATAAACAGGACTTTGAGCGTGGGGTATTGTGTCTGGAGTTGTTGGGCCAGTTTATGTCCGCCTAGTTTGGGCATGACCAGATCGGTTATCAGCAAGTGCGGGGGCGTATCGGGTGTGCTTGCCAACAATTCCAGGGCCACGCTGCCATTATCGGCAATGAGGACGGTATAGCCCTGTTGCCGGAGGGCGCGTCCCGCCAATTCCCGAATGAACTCTTCATCCTCAGCCAGCAAAATCGTCTCGCCGCCGTGTCGGGGTTGAACCTGAGATTCCTCTACGGTGTGTGAGGATGACGATTCCCCCTGCTCTACGACACGGGGGAGATAAATGGTGAAAGCCGTGCCCTGGTTGGTCCGGCTATCGACCACGATTTCGCCGTGGTGTTGCCGGACGATACCAAAACAGGTGGCCAGGCCCAGGCCGGTACTCTGCCCAACCTCTTTGGTGGTAAAAAATGGATCGAAGATACGTTGTTGAATGGCCTCACTCATGCCGATCCCCGAATCCCGGACGCTCAACGTGACATACTCACCCGGCGGCAGGGGGAGAGCTTGTTGGGCAGGGAGTTGAGAGCGGGTAACAGTGGCGGTCTCGATGATTAGCTCTCCGCCGTCCGGCATCGCATCGCGGGCATTGACGACCAGATTGATTAACACCTGTTCGATCTGGCCGGGATCAGCCCGGATGTAACCCAGCGTGGGGGCCAAAATTATCTTAAATTCAATATTGGAATGGATCAATTGGCGCAGCATCATATCAATATCGGTAATCAATTCGTTAAGGTTAACCAACCGTTGCTCCGTGGCTCGGTGGCGGGTGAAGTCGAGCAATTGGCGGGTTAGACTCGTGGCCCGTTCCGTAACCTGCCGGATACGGCGCAGGTCTTCGCTGGCTTGATGTTTGGCCGGCAGAGAGAGCAGGGCAAACTCGGCATAGCCGGTTAAAGCCGTCAACATATTGTTGAAATTGTGGGCAATGCCCCCGGCTAATTCGCCCACCGCCTCCATCCGTTGCGCTTGCTGGAGCCGCCGCTCCAACTGTTTGCGGTCCGTCACATCTCGATAGACGCCAATCAAGGTCACGCCATCTTGAGGATGCTCGAAAGGAGTCATCACCACTTCGACAGTACGCTGCTCACCCCGCTTATGGGTGACGGTGATTTCGCCTGTCCATTCATCTTCCTGTTGGGCCGCAGCCAGGATATCAGATACCTCGACCGACTTGGTAAGCAGCAACGTTTTTAGCGAAGCCCCGACCGCCTCGGCTACGGTATGGCCAAAAATCTGTTCGGCCCCCCGGTTCCAATCCAAAATCGTCCCCTCCGGCGTGGTGACGACGATACCCTCGTGAACATTGGCAAAGACCCGCGCCTGACGATGAACGACGGTTTCAACCTGCTGGCGGATCAGGATGTCTTTCAACCGCCCCAAGGCTGCCGCCGCATCCAATTCGGCGGGATGCCAGGGTTTGGCGGTCAGGCGCACAATCTCCTTCCAGGCCTCGAAGGATTTGCGGGGGGAGAGACGCTGTCCATCGTCGGTAATGGTCACCGGTTTGGTTGGGTTGCCTCCCCAAGTGACAGTTTGGATCACTTCGGGGCGGAACCACAGCAGATAGTCACCCGGTTGATCTGATAGGGAGAGGGCCAACAGACCGCTGGCCCTCTCCTTGGCCGCAGTCACCGCCGGTAACATCTGGGGCAGCGCGTTTGTCTGAAAAATATCCTCCTTCATCCGGTCGGGTAGCCAGCGTTGAATGTGTCGGATCGTTTCGGGGTCGGGCGTCTGCCCCACCGGGTAAGTATGATCCCGAAAACAGAGGGCCGCCCCCTGCGCTCCAACGACCTTTAACAGGCTGTCCGGGTTATCTAACAACGCAGCGATCCCATTTGCGGCGGATGTCACGGCGTTGAGGAGCCGGCTCTGTTCACCTTGAAGCTGTAAGCGGTATCTGTCATTGAAGCTCTCTTCTTTCTGAAAAAACAGAAGGGACAACACCTGGCTTAACAATTCGGCAATGTTGCGAATTTCGTAAGAAACCAGCTTGGGGGCGTAATGATGACAGGCCACCATTCCCCACAACTCCTGGTTGTGGATCAGCGAGATAGTCATCGTGGCCTTGACACCCATATTTTGCAGATATTCGATATGGATCGGAGAAACACTGCGTAATACGGCCAGGCTCAAGTCAAGAGGCTGGCCGGTCAAAGGGCTGATCCGGGGTTGGAGGGGTACGGGTGGATAATCGACATCGGCAATAATCCGCAGCCGGTTACGCCGGTACAGTTCGCGGGCCTGGGGTGGAATATCGGAAGCCGGGTAATGTAAGGG
>CAZWZZ010000524.1:3854-5143 GCA_964638395.1 uncultured Caldilineaceae bacterium | reverse complement strand
ATGACGAGGCGGAGTATGTCATCATCACCCATCCCAATTTCTCCGAGGCTATCCAAGAGTTGGCCGACTACCGGGCCAGTCAGGGCCTCAGTGTTAGCATTGTCACCTCAGAAGAAATTTATGCCGAATTTAGCGGCGGCCAGAAAAAACCGGAGGCTATTCGCAGCTTTTTAGAAGATGCCTACCAAAATTGGAGTACCAAGCCGGTTTACGTACTGCTGGTTGGCGACTCGGTTAACAGCGCGGCAATTGATGATCCTGAGACCAACAAGCCGGATGTCATTGATTATAACCCTAATATAAGTAATGATTACTTACCTGCTTTTTATGAATATACGACAAGCGGATTCTATGGTCTTTATGGCTTCGCCCCTATCGACACTTGGTTCACAAGATTAACCAAAACAGGCGGAGATTATGATATTTATCCCGACGTTTTCGTAGGGCGGATTCCGGCCCGGTGGTCGGGGCAAGTGAAGTCCGTTATTGATAAGATTAAATCCTACGAACAATCCCCGCCGGGAGGGGATTGGGCACGCCGGGCGATCCTGGTGGCTGATGATGGTCTGGACGATCCTGGCGAGGGGGTGATTTTCCGTGGCAATATGGATTTTATAGAGGCTCAACTTCCACCTAGCATAGCATCACACAAAATGTACGACTATAATGCCTCAACATCAGTCCGCCAACAGGTCAATACAGGCACTTCGGTTTTAGCCTATTCCGGTCACGGTAATAATACCGGCTGGTCATCCTGGTCAACCGGTGGCAGAATGTTTAATAAATCGGATGTACAAAATCTTACAAATGGAAATAAGTTACCATTTGTCATGGTTGCAAACTGTTCTAATGGGTTCTTTGCTTCATCGACCACCGCTCGTGGTTTTGCCGAAGAAATTCTGATGATCGACAATAAAGGTAGTATAGCCGTTTTTACGCCATCTGCCTCCTCATTCTCCTCCATCAATACCCTGGTCATCGAGGAAACAACCAAAGCGATTTTCGATGAAGGAGATTTGATACTCGGTTCAGCCGTCACGACGGCCAGAATAAATGCTTACGAAAGACAAACAGATACTAATTTCAACCTCATCCTCTTCGATATCTTCACCTACTTCGGCGACCCGGCCCTGAAACTCAACCTGCCGGCCAAACTGACCCTGGCCGGGCAAGCCTCCCAAACGACGGTCAAGGCCGAGAGTCAGATCACCTATCAACTCAACTACGGAGTGTCCGTGGCCGAGATGAGCCGGGATTTGACCCTGGTCAATACCTTGCCTGACCACGTC
>CAZWZZ010000524.1:0-3754 GCA_964638395.1 uncultured Caldilineaceae bacterium | reverse complement strand
CAAGAATTAACCTGGGCGTTGGGGGATGTGCCCGCCGGCAGCGGCAGTATCACTATCCGGGCCACGGTCAACGAAGATGGGCTGACCGATGGCGATACGCTGACGAACCAGGCCAAACTGTACGACCGGTTTGGCGGGGATAAGACGGTCCAGATGGAGGCGACGGTGGTGGTAGAGGATGTGGCTCCCCAGATTGCTCAACTGACCTCCTCCTCGCCGGACAAGTTGGGCAGCGTCACCGAATTTTCGGCCAGCCTGGTGGAAGGCACGGGAACCGACGCCACTTACACCTGGGACTTTGGCGATGGCTCGGGACCTGAGACCAGTGAGTTGCTTGCTGTGAGCCACACCTACCCGGCGGCAGGCACATACCAGGCCACCCTGACCGTCAGCAACAGCCAGGGCAGCGTTTCCGAAACCGTCGAAGTGGTGATTAATCCCCAAGATGATCCTGATGCCATCACTGCCCCCACAGCCGGTTTCAGCAGTAGCAGCCCTGACCCGTTGGGTCAATCTACAGCCTTTACCAACACCAGCGATGATGGCGGCGACGACAACGACGTTGTGACCTACGCCTGGAATTTTGGGGATGGCGAGACAAGTAATGACAAGAGTCCCCTCTACACCTATGAGGCAGCCGGAGATTACACCGTATGGTTGACCGTGGAGAATAGCAAGGGCAGCAATGCCATTAGTGGAACCGTGACCATCATTCCGCCCGATAAACCCAAGATTTTTCTACCCCTGATAGTCAAATAATTTGCCACGTTAATCCCTCTGTCTTAGACTCCGGTAGCTGATTGTAGCTACCGGAGTTTTTATGTTACCATGTTGTCATCAGGGGACAATCTATTATATCGCTTTCAGGAACCCGGAAACGTTTGACGATGAATGATGAAGAAAAAAGCAAAGCGCAACTGATTGCAGAGTTAGAAGATTTACGCCGCCAGGTGGCCGATTTGCAGCTCGACAAACTGCATACCCGGCAGGGACGGCAAGAAGCCGCTCATTTGGATCAATTACGGGCGATCTATTTTTTAGCCGATATGATTAGCCAATCGGAGTCGGTGGCTGAGATTTATGGCAACGCGGTCAATGCCCTGCGTATCGTCTTACATGCCAGAGCGGCGGCCATTTCTCTCTTTGACGAAGCGGGAGGAGCCTATATCGAAACCTGGCTGGGCCTCTCCGAAAAATTCCGGCAAGCGATCATCCCCTATTTGCCCTGGTCGCCGACAGAAAAGCATCCTACCCCCCTGTTCGTGACCAACGTCAATAATGCGCCTATCGCCCAACAGCTTTGTGACCTGGCCCTCGCCGAAAATTTCCAGGCAATGGGCTTCATTCCCCTGACCTATCACAATAAAACGCTAGGGCATTTTATGTTTGCCTACGACCAGCCCCGCCAGTTTAGTGAGGCTGAGTTATGGTTGTCCCAGACGGTGGCCAGCCACGTGGCGTTCGCCACCGAGCGACGCCGGGTCGAGGTAGAGCAGAAACGTTTATTGGCTGCCGAGCGTGAGCAGCGCCTACTGGCCGAGACGTTGGGCGAGGTCTTTCTGGCCTTGACTGCCCAAACGAGCCGCAAGGCGGTTTTAGACAAAATTTTCGACCAGGTCCGGCGGTTCGTTTCCTACACGGCAGCCGATATTGCCATGCTCGAAGGTGAGGTGTTAAAAGTCGTTCGCTCCCACGGCTATCGGTCTGAAGAGGAAATGAAGTTGCTGACTGATTTCAATCAAAATTTATCTGATTTTCCGCTGGCTCATCAGGTGGTGGCATCTCAGCAATCCCGTGTGGTCCCGGACACGTGGCAAGAGCCAAATTGGGTCGTGGTTGATGATATGGCCTGGATTCGATCTTATGTTGGGGTGCCTATTTCCTCCAAGAGTCGGGTGCTGGGTATTTTGCGGCTGACTAGCGACACCCCCGACACCTTTTCTAATGTTAACCTCACATATTTACAACCCCTGGCCAACGCGGCCGCCATCGCCCTGGAGAACGCCTGGCTTTATGACCGGCTCATCCAAGAATTGAATGAGCGTATCCGGGCTGAACAGGAAGCCTCTGGCCTCAACCAACGTTTTCTAACGCTCCAGTACGCCAGCGCCACCATCGCTTCCAGCTTAGATATTCAACTGGTTGTCGATACATTAACCAGGGAGATGGTTGATTTGTTAGCCGTGCGTGGCTGCCTCATTTATGAATGGAATGAGGAAACCGATACCGTTGTGATTATTGCTCGCTACGGGCCTGACGACAGGTGGCCCCACCGTTCCCTGGGCGTGGCTTACAATCTGGCTGATGTCCCCCTGATGCAATGGGTCATCACGGAGCATCAAGCCCAATACCTGACCTGTCATCAGACTGATATTGATCCTTCGGATTTAACGTATATGAAAAGGGAAGGTATCAAGACTTTGCTCATGCTCCCGATGGAGATTCAGAACCGGGTGACCGGGTTGATCGAGGTGGTTGATGATGAGACCGAACGGGAGTTCACCTCTGACGAGATTGCCTTTGCCCAGTTGTTAGCCAACCAGGCCGCGGCCGCTCTGGAAAATGCCCGGCTCTATAGCCAGGCCCGCCGTGAAATCGCCGAGCGGGTCGAGGCCGAGCAGGCGCTTCAACAGATGGCGACCCGCAACCAGGCTATTTTGAACGCCATCCCCGATTTCTTATTCTATTTCAGCCGAGATGGCCGGCTTTTAGATTATAAACTGCATCACGACGACAACCTGCCCCCCTGGGGTCAGTTCAGCGAAGTGAGCCTCGATAATGAGTTTGATAATGAATTTCATATGCCGGTCGAACTGTTCGAGCTAATGATGGCCTATATTGAGAAGACTCTGGCTACGGAAAGTATGCAACTCTTTGAATATCAAGTGACAACCCCCCTCAAACCCCTTGATTTTGAAACGCGGATGGTGATGAGCGGGGAAAATGAGATTTTGGCCATTGTCCGGGACATCACCGAGCGTAAGCAGGCGGAACGCCAGATGATTCGGGCCGAACGACTGGCCGCTCTGGGACAACTGGCGGCGGCTTTGGCCCACGAAATCAACAACCCGCTGCAAGCCATCCAAAGCTATCTCGATCTGTTGCTAAAGTATCCGCTGGAACCCGGAGAAAATGAAGAGTATCTCCAGATTATTCGGCGTCAGATCGACCGGGTGGCCGAGATCACTCGGCACGTCCTCAACTTTGCCCGTCCCCACTCCACCTCCCGCCACTATGTTGATTTGGGTGATCTTATCGAACAGGTGTTAATTTTGGTGCGGAAACAGTTGGAGCGCAGTAAATTCCAGGTACGGGTGAATATCATGCCCGATATTTCGCCAATCTGGGCTTCCCCCGACCAGCTAACCCAGGTTTTCCTGAACTTGATTATGAACGCGGTCGAGGCCACGCCTGACGGGCACGGGCAACTTCACATCGCCATCTACAATGAATATGAAGATACCATCACCCTCTCTTTCACCAGTAATAGTCAGGCCATTCCCGAAGACATTCTTCCCCATATTTTCGAGCCGTTTTTTACCACCAAACCGGATGGCAGCGGCCTGGGGCTGTGGGTCAGCCATAGTTTGGTTCAGCAGCATGGCGGCTCCCTGGCGGTCGAAAATCTAACCAGCGATAAAGGCGTCATCTTTACGGTTAAATTACCGGCCAACCAAAAATAAATGTCTGATTCATCATGAATCTTAAAAATAGCTAAAAATTCAAACCAAATTCAAACCCGAACATTGTATAC
>CAZWZZ010000523.1:0-5149 GCA_964638395.1 uncultured Caldilineaceae bacterium | reverse complement strand
GATTATTTTTCTCTGCCCTTGGTGGCCTAACCGTAAATATGGATTACACACCCAATTATCAAGATGGATATCTCAAGCATATTAATAGCGGAAGGATTTATCAACCATCAAAGTTTATATTGTACTCAATAACCATCCTGACAATCATCTTAGCATTTTTTAGTTTTGTTCTACTCTTTGTTGGAGGTTTAGTGAGTATGCCCCTAATTATTATATTGTTGCTTTTTTGGTTAATCGTGTTTGGCTACGGACCAAGAGTCTATTATCGTTTTTATAAATGTGGTCTATATTTTTCAGTTAGAGAAGGCGAAAATATTTATCTGTTCACCAACCACAATCGTCTCACTAAGGCCAATCGCTTGTACCGAAAATTGATTCAGTATCAAGAAAGTAATTCAGCTTACGAACAATCTCTCATTCATCATCGCTGGTAATTAGGAGGGAAATATGACAAAACAATTATCTCAAATCGACCCAATAAAGCCAAATCAAGAAAGCCCTAAGCCCCACAAGGGAAAGTTAGATATCAAGTCTTCTCTCCTCAAACAGGCCAAAAAAAGTAATAAACAGGCTATTGAGTTAATGTTCAAGCAGTTTGTCTCTGAAGATGAGACATTCATTTTTGTTGAACACATGGGGACAGATGGGTTATGGGGGTTTGGGCGACATTCATTTGTCTGTCTCACTAATCGACGACTGGCAGCAATTGAAGTCGCCGCCTTTGGCAAAGTAACTTATCAGGATGTCTATATTGAACACATTAATGGTATTCAAATATCTCGTCCTTCGCTCTTTATTATCATTTCAGGTACATTAGGTATCACTTTCGCATTTTTATACCAAGTTTTAATAAAATTTCAGATAAATGAAACTCCTTTGTTGGCGTATATTCTGAACAACCCCAATTTTCTAATTGGCCTACTGTTTGTGTTTGTAGGACTTCCAATTGTTATATTTGCCTTTGTAGCACGATTCTACTATCGCCGTAACAACAGTGGTCTTATCCTTTCGGTAAGAGAAGCCCCATATCTTTATATCTTCGCCAATCCTCATACCTTTTTGAAAATGAGTAATTTGTATCGGAAACTTACTGAGATACGTGACATAAAATCAACTGTATAGTTTGTTTCATTAAAAGATGTAAGTTTAGCTACAACAACACCCGCGACATCATCGGCGATAACCCCGCCACCCTCAAGCCGGGGATGACGCTGCGGCTGCGGAGAGCGTTGGTGGTGGAGTAGGGTGGGCCGACGGGGAAACCTACGAGGTCTCGAAAACCTCGCAGGTTGGACGACCTGCAAGGTTTCAAAAACCTTGTAGGTCTTGGTTATGGCGACAAACCTACGACGTTGCCAAAACCTCGTCCATAACAAACGAAAAACCTACGAGGTTCCAGAAACCTCGCAGGTTGAGAGAATAGGAGGAACGATGACCCAACAACTGACCCCACTTGAATACGGACACTATTATCACATCTACAATCGAGGAAACGACAAGGGAGACATCTTTTTTGAGCGGCGCAACTATCCCTACTTCCTCAAGCTGTACAAGAAATACATCGTCCCCATCGCCGATACATACGCCTACTGCTTGATGAAGAACCACTTTCATTTATTGGTGCGCCTCAAAACGGTCGAGGAGCAATGGCTGGCCTTACGGCCTGCCGACGATGACAAGGTGTTAGACCCAACGCAACAATTCTCCAATATGTTCAACAGCTACGCCAAGTCGATCAACAAAGCCTACGACCGCAGCGGTAGTCTCTTTCAAAAACATTTTGGCCGTGTTTTGGTCAATTCCGACCGCTATTTCATCTACCTGATCACCTACATCCACCGCAACCCCCAAAAACACGGTTTTGTTACCGATTACCGCACCTATCCCTACTCGTCCTATCGGGCCATTCGCTCTCAATCGCCCAGCCAGTTGGAGAATGAGACAGCGTTAGCCTGGTTCGGAGATGTTGCGGCGTTTGACCATTGCCATCAAACCTGGACGAATGAGGCCAAGATTCGCCATTTAATCGAGGATGATTTTTGGTAGGCGGCTCAATAAAAAAAACCTACGAGGTCTCCAAGACCTCGCAGGTTGGGCGACCTGCGAGGTTTCAAAAACCTTGTAGGTCTTGATCCCGACGGACAGCCGACTCCGTTGCCAAAACCGCGTCGATAACAAACGGAAAACCTACGAGGTCTCGAAGACCTCGCAGGTTGAGCGACCTGCAAGGTTTCCAAAACCTTGTAGGTCTTGATCCCGACGGACAGCCGACTCCGTTGCTAAAACCGTGCCGGTAACAAACGGAAAACCTACGAGGTCTCGAAGACCTCGCAGGTTGAATGACTACGCGCCCAGCATCATACCCACCACCGCCAGCAGGAAGAGCAACCCATACAGCCCCAAGCCAAAGATGACGAAGATGGCGCTGCCGAGGATCAACCGCCAGGGGCGGCTGTCGCCGGTCAGCAGGAGCAGGATAGCGCCGGTGATGCTCCAGGCGAGGATGCTCATCACCCCGGCGGTGAAAAGATCGTTACTGCTGAAGAACAGGATCGGCCCCAGAACGGCTCCAATTGCTGCTCGAACCAGCGCCCAGCCCCGTGCCCCCCGGCTCAACCGGAGCAGGCCGATGCCCACGCCGATGTCGATGAGGAGACCGATTATATTGGGGCTGGTCCCGAAGAAAAAAGCATCCGCCAGATTGATGAGAACGCTGCCAAAAAGAACGACGGCGGCCAGACGATAGGCCAACGGGCTGGGGCCGATTCCTGTTTCCGTCTCTTCCGGGCTAAAGCCATCACCGTTATCATAAGAATAGGGGGTTGAAATTGTTGAGTCCATTGGTTTCTCCTTTGCTCAAACGTCAAATTTGTGGCTCTTCATTAATGGGTTACCGCTTACCAGGGATTGACAAATCCCGGCGTTTTGCCCCGATACGAGGATTTGTCAATCCTCTTGGAGCAAATCGGTGTCACGGCCATGACCTATTAAAGAGCAAAGAGCTGGCTATGA
This sequence comes from uncultured Caldilineaceae bacterium, assembly GCA_964638395.1. Taxonomy (GTDB): domain Bacteria; phylum Chloroflexota; class Anaerolineae; order 4572-78; family J111; genus CAZWZZ01. The sequence continues at coordinate 2,137 of CAZWZZ010000523.1, read as the reverse complement.
TAGATCGTTGTTTCAGCCTGCAACGTAGTCGGTACCTCAGCGGGAGGCGGACCACTCGTCGCCACCATAACGGCCAGGCACAGCAGTGAAGTCAAAAACAGGCTCAAGGCCAGGGCCAGCAGGGTCAATAGCAGGTTCAGCCCCACCGCCGGGAACAGCAGATATTTCACACGGTTGTCACTCATCGTCGGCTCCTTTCATCCTCAACGAGATCAGCTATCGTCAAACTTGGTCTCCATCATAACCGAGAGTAACCGGGAAATCACTGGGCAGCCGGTGAAGAAATGGTAAAAAGAGGGGAAGTTTGGGTGATGTCTTGCGTTTTTCGCAAATTTTTATGGCGATGGGACTGGCTCATATAACAACGAATCGAGGGGATTGATCGAATTCATCATTCTTGATTCGGTTAATCCCCCAGATTCGTTGTTATATTCAAGGCGCAATACCCCGCTTGGTGAATTTGCGAAAACTTTAGAACACTACTTCGACAATGTCACATGGCTTGGCTCCCCCATTTGCCCCAAACCCAACAATTTGCTAAAATCCGGGCCACCCCACACAACCGAAAGGAGAGAGACAATGTCCAAACAACGACCCTGGCAAACGTTCCCGGCCACTTATCGAGCGGAGGTGATGGCCCATCTGGCCGGCTGGATTCAGGCGGGCGAGAGCGGCTCGGTCATCGGCCTGGCTGGCTGTGGCCGGTCGAATCTGCTCAACTTTCTGTGCCACCGCCCGGCGGTGCTGCCCACCTATCTGCCGGACAAGGCCGACCCGGTGGCCCTGATCCTGGTCGATCTCAGCCACCTGCCCGCCAACGACCCGGCCACCCTCTACCTGGTCATTCTGCGGGAGTTCTACTGGCTGCGGGAGCGCTTTCCGCCACCCATTCAGGAGGCGGTGGTCACCCTCTTCGAGCAGTTCCAGGCCACGGAGAACGCCTTTTTGGCCCAGACCGCCCTACACGAACTACTCTTTGCCTTTCAGGCCGAAGCCATCCAGGTCGTCCTCATTCTCAACCATTTCGACCGCTTCGCCGAGCAGGCCACCCGCCAGACGCTCGATACCCTACGTGGGCTGCGGGACAGCTTCAAAGATACGGTCTGCTTCATCGCCGGGATGGTTCACGAGGCGGTCTATCTGCCCGACCCGGAGCTGCTGGGGGATATGCTGCATACCCTGCTCAACCGTCACATTTGTTGGGTCGGCCCGATGAGTGAGGCCGATGCCCGCCACGTCATCGCCCAATCAACCCACACCGCCCCGACGCCCCCCACCGAGGCGGAGATCAAACATATCATCAAGCTGACCGGCGGCTTTCCGGCCCTGCTGCAAGCGGCCGGCTTCTGGTGGCTGGAGCAGAGGGAGAGGCCGCCCCTGAAAACGTGGGCCGCGCATCTGCTGGAGAAGCACAACATTCGCTACTGGCTGGAGCGGCTGTGGCAGGGCTTGACCCAGGAGGAGCAGTTGGCCCTGGCCGCGGTCTGGGCCGGTCAGCAGCAGGTCAGCCGGGCCAAGAATAAGGCTCGTAAGGCGGACGACATCCACAAACAGGTGGAGAAGGAACACGGCCCGATTTTGCGTCGCCTGGCCGAGAAAGGGGTCTGTCATCACAAAAAAAAGGGCTGGCACTTGTTGGGCGAACTGCTGGAGCGGTACATCGAACAGGTCGGGCCGAGCGGCAAGGGGCGCATCTGGATCGACGGGGTGACCCGCAACATTATGCAGGGCGAAACCTCCCTCTCCCCGCTGCCCCCGCAAGAGGATACGCTACTCCGCTTTTTCATCGAGCATCCCTACAAACGGCACACCTACACCACCCTCATCGAGGTCGTCTGGGCCGATGAAATCATCGAAGGGGATGATGGCCGCAACTACGTCGCCAGAGGCAAGGAGGATTTACAACCGCTGGTGTTGAAAGTCCGCAAGAAGATCGAGATCAGCTCCTCCGAACCCCGCTACATTATCAATTGGAAGGGCAAGCCGGAGGGGGGCTACCAATTCTATCCCGAAGGCCGCCCGGAGGAGTTGTGAGGGGGGAATTGGGAGATGGAGAGATTGGGAGATGGGAGATGGGAGATGGGGAGATGGGGAGATTGGGAGATTAGGAGAATGAAAGGAGGGCGGAGTGGAAGTC